>NZ_LZKV01000232.1:0-121123 GCF_001672995.1 Mycobacterium sp. 1482292.6
CTCCCACGGACAGAAGGTCCAGTCCGCGGGCAGCAACATGGCCAGCACCGACAGCGCCGTTGGGTCCAGCTGGGCCTGACACCTTCTCTCGACGCCGGGGCCGCGCACCGATCTGGTGTGCGGCCCCGGTTTCGTATGCGGGTAGCCCAATCCACCTGTGCCGCAACGGCACTGGATGGACTCGGCGATGCGGCCGCCGAGGAATCCGGAATCGGCAAGGGCCGCAACCCGATCCGGCGCGGCTCGGCGCGGCGCGGAGCCGGGTTCGCACCGCATCGGGGCGGGAGAACGGCCTCCCACCGTGGCCGAGGAGGGTTTGCCACATTTGAGAACTCTATGAACTCCGTGACAATCCTGTATGTGCCTTGCCACAATGTAGGAACATGACCGTGATGTCGGAATACTCCAGTTCGCAGCGCCCACGCCAAGCCATCCTGGGCCAGCTGCCCAGGATTTCCCGCGCCGACGGATCCCCCATCAGGGTTTTGCTGGTCGACGACGAGCCGGCGCTGACCAACCTGGTGAAGATGGCGCTGCACTACGAGGGCTGGGTGGTCGACATCGCCCACAACGGGCGCGAGGCCATGGCCAAGTTCGACCGGGTCAGCCCCGACGTCCTCGTCCTCGACATCATGCTTCCCGATGTCGACGGGTTGCGGATCCTGGAACGCGTCCGCCAGTCCGACGCCTACACCCCCACCCTCTTCCTCACCGCGCGGGACTCGGTGATGGACCGGGTCACCGGTCTGACCGCGGGCGCCGACGACTACATGACCAAGCCGTTCAGCCTCGAGGAACTGGTCGCCCGGCTGCGCGGGCTGCTTCGCCGGTCCGGCCAGCAACCCACGCCGACCGCCGAAACCCTCAAGGTCGGTGACCTCAAGGTCGACAGCGCCAGCCGGGAGGTCACCCGCGCCGGCGACAAGATATCGCTGTCCTCCACCGAGTTCGAACTGCTGCGTTTCCTCATGCGCAATCCCCGCCGCGCGCTGAGCCGCACCGAGATCCTGGACCGCGTCTGGAATTACGACTTCGCCGGGCGCACCAGCATCGTCGATCTCTACATCTCCTACCTGCGAAAAAAGATCGACTCCGGGCGCGAACCGATGATTCATACCGTCCGCGGGGTGGGGTACATGCTGCGGCCGGCGGAATGACCCGAGACCGGGGCACCGCCTCCGGGGCCTATTCCCGGTGGTTTCCCCACTCGCTGCGCCGCCAGTTGTTGCTCGGTGTGCTGGCCGTGGTCAGCGTGGTGCTGGTGACGGTCGGCATCGTCTCGGTGCTGAGCCTGCGCGGCTATGTCAACATCATGAGCGATGCCGACGTCGCCGAGTCCCTGGACGCGTTCAGCCATCAGTACACGAAATACCAGAACGGCGAACACGTTTCGTCGCATCCCGGCACCCCGCCGATCGCCCAGGCGATGCTGGAGTTCACCGGGCAGACGCCGGGCAACCTCATCGCCGTGCTGCACAACGGCACCGTGATCGGGTCGGCGGTGTTCTCCGAAGACGAACCGAGGCCCGCGCCGCCCGACGTCGTCCAAGATCTGCAAGCGCAATCGTGGGGCGATGGACCGCCGCGCACCGAGATCCTCGGCAGGCTCGGGCCGCATCGCGTCGACAGCACCGTCGTCGGGTCCGACGTCCTCGTCGTCGGGGTGTCGCAGAACCTCGCCGACCGCATCATCGCGCGCAAACAACTCACTACCACGGTGCTCACCGCGACCGCGTTGGTGATCACCGCCGGGCTCACCGTGTGGGTGGTGGGCTACACGCTGCGCCCGCTGCGCCGGCTGGCGGCGATCGCCGCCGATGTCGCCGCCATGCCGCTCACCGGCGACGACCACCGGATCAGCGTCCGCGTCCCCCCGCAGGACACCAACCCGCAGAACGAGGTCGGGATCGTCGGGCACACGTTGAATCGCTTGTTGGACAATGTCGATAGCGCGCTGGCGCACCGGGTCGAGTCCGATCTGCGGATGCGCCAGTTCATCACCGACGCCAGCCACGAATTGCGCACACCGCTGGCCGCCATTCAGGGCTATGCCGAACTCACCCGCCAGGACAGTTCGGCGCTGCCGCCCACCACGGAATACGCGTTGGCCCGCATCGAGTCCGAGGCACGGCGGATGGCCTTGCTCGTCGACGAATTGCTCCTGCTGTCCCGGCTGGGCGAAGGCCAAGACCTGCAATCCGAAGACGTCGACCTGGCCGAGGTGGTCAGCAATGCGGTCAACGACGCGCGGGTCGCCGCGTTGACGCACCACTGGGTGAAGGAACTGCCCGACGAGCCGGTGTGGGTGCGCGGCGATCACGCCCGGTTGCATCAGCTGGTCAGCAACCTGCTCAGCAACGCCCGCGTGCACACCCCGCCCGGGGTGACGGTGACGACCGGAATCACCTGTCGCCGTTACGATCCCGCACCGTTTGCGGAAATAACCGTCACCGACGACGGCCCGGGTATCGACGAGGACCTGCTGCCCAGGTTGTTCGAGCGGTTCGTCCGGGCCGACAAGTCGAGATCCAACGGCTCGGGCAACGGTTTGGGCCTGGCCATCGTCAGTTCGATCGTCAAGGCCCATCATGGTTCGGTCACGGCCGAATCCACCGAGGGCTGCACGGTTTTCCGGGTCCGGCTGCCGTTGGTGGACGATCCGGCCCATCCCGCGTCGAGCCGGTAATTCAGCCGGCCTTACTCGCCCTTTGTCTGCGCATCTACCGGGTCGGCGGGCCGTAAAGAAAACGTAAAGAGCCGCTGCGGCGCTGTTAGGAAAGCGTCAACCCAAAGCCCGTTGCCCGCGTGCCCCAATTAGTTTCGAGCTGACTTGGCCGGCGCGCGGTGGCTGGCTCGTCGAGGTCCTTTCGTATGCAGGCACGGGACGGAGAAATGATGGGCGCGGTGGTGTATGTCGTGCTGACTGTGGCGGTGTTCGCCGCACTCGGCGTGGCCCAGAAGTTGGTCGAGCGGCTGTGAACTACCAAAACGCGGTCGGCCTGGTGCTTTCGATCCTCATCGCGCTCTACCTCGGAGGCGCGCTGCTGTTCCCGGAGCGGTTCTAAGTGAACACGACAACGGCCGGGGTCCTGTTCTTCGTCGTACTCGTGGCGGCGGTGGTGGTGGTGCACGTGCCCTTCGGCGACTACATGTTTCGCGTGTACACGTCGGAAAAAGACCTCCACGTCGAACGGGCGATCTACCGAGTGATCGGCGTCGACGCCCGCTCCGAGCAGACGTGGGGCGCCTACGCGCGCAGCGTGTTGGCGTTCTCGTCGGTCAGCATCCTGTTCCTGTTCGGATTCCAGCTCGTGCAGGACAAGTTGCCGTTGCACCTACACGATCCGGCCACGAAGATGACGCCCTCGCTGGCATGGAACACCGCGGTCAGCTTCGTCAGCAACACCAACTGGCAGGCCTACTCCGGTGAAACCACCCAGGGCCACCTGGTGCAGATGGCCGGCCTGGCGGTGCAGAACTTCGTGTCGGCCGCCGTCGGGATGGCGGTGGCCGTCGCGCTGGTGCGCGGGTTCGCCCGCAGACGCACCGGCGAGCTGGGCAACTTTTGGGTGGACCTGGCCCGCGGAACGCTGCGCATCCTGCTGCCCATCGCCGTCCTCAGCGCGATTCTGCTGGTGGCCGGCGGGGCGATCCAGAACTTCCACCTGCACGACCAGGTGGTCACCACCCTCAACGGCACCCAGCAGACCATCACCGGCGGCCCGGTGGCCAGCCAGGAGGTCATCAAGGAGCTCGGCACCAACGGCGGCGGCTTCTACAACGCGAACTCCGCGCACCCGTTCGAGAACCCGACGGTGTGGACCAACTGGCTGGAAATCTTTTTGATCCTGGTGATCGGCTTCTCGCTGCCGCGCACCTTCGGGCGCATGGTGGGAAACACCAAGCAGGGCTTCGCGATTGCGGCCGTGATGGCGACGCTCTACACCACCAGCACGGCGTTCATGCTGTGGTTCCAGGCGCAACACCACGGCACGGTGCCGACGTCGATCGGCGCGGCGATGGAGGGGGTCGAGCAGCGCTTCGGCGTCACCGATTCCGGGGTGTTCGCCGCCGCGACCACGCTGACCTCCACCGGCGCCGTCGACTCCACCCACGACTCGCTGACCAGCCTCGGCGGCATGATCGCGATGTTCAACATGCAGCTGGGCGAGGTCGCCCCCGGCGGCACCGGGTCGGGCCTGTACGGCATCCTCATGCTGGCGGTGATCACCGTCTTCGTGGCCGGGCTGATGGTCGGGCGCACGCCGGAGTACCTCGGCAAGAAGATCAACCCGCGCGAAATCAAGCTCGCCGCAAGCTATTTCCTGGTCACCCCGTTGATCGTGCTGACCGGCACCGCGATCGCGATGGCGCTGCCCGGCGAACGGGCCGGCATGCTCAACGGCGGGCCGCACGGGCTCTCCGAGGTCCTCTACGCGTTCACCTCGGCGGCCAACAACAACGGGTCGGCCTTCGCGGGCCTGAGCGCCAACACCGACTGGTACAACACGGCGCTCGGCCTGGCGATGGCGTTCGGCCGGTTTCTGCCCATCGTGCTCGTTCTGGCGTTGGCGGGGTCGCTGGCCAGGCAGGGCAGCACACCGGATTCCGCGGGGACCCTGCCCACCCACCGACCCCAATTCGTGGGCATGGTCGCCGGCGTCACGTTGATTGTCGTTGCCCTGACGTTCCTGCCCATGCTCGCGCTCGGGCCTCTCGCCGAAGGAATCCACTGATGACCGCGACCGCGATCCACCCCGCCGAGCAGCAGACCCAGCCGGCGGCGGCCACTGGCAGGAAACGGGTGCAGGGCGGGCTGCTCGACCCCAAGATGCTGTGGACGTCCACCCCGGATGCGCTGCGCAAGCTCGACCCGCGCACCCTGTGGCGCAACCCGGTGATGCTGATCGTCGAAATCGGCGCCGCCTGGAGCACCGCGCTGGCGATCATCGACCCGACGTGGTTCGCCTGGCTGACCGTGATCTGGCTGTGGCTCACGGTGTTGTTCGCCAATCTCGCCGAAGCGGTGGCCGAAGGCCGCGGCAAGGCCCAGGCCGAGACGCTGCGCCGCGCCAAGACTCAGACCTTGGCCCGCCGCCTCAAGGACTGGGCGCCCGGCGCGGCCGCGGTCGAGGAAGCGGTCGCCGCGCCGCAGTTGCAGCAGGGTGACGTCGTGGTGGTCGAGGCGGGACAGGTGATCCCCGGCGACGGCGACGTGGTGGAAGGCATTGCGTCGGTGGACGAATCGGCCATCACCGGCGAATCGGCCCCGGTAATCCGCGAGTCCGGCGGCGACCGGTCGGCGGTCACCGGCGGCACCACCGTGCTCAGCGACCGCATCGTCGTGCGGATCACCCAGAAGCCCGGGGAGAGCTTCATCGACCGGATGATCGCGCTCGTCGAGGGCGCCAACCGGCAGAAGACCCCGAACGAGATCGCGCTGAACATCCTGCTGGCCGCGCTGACGATCATCTTCGTCTTCGCCGTGGCGACCCTGCAGCCGTTGGCGATCTACGCCAAGGTGAACAACCCGGGCGTCCCGGACGGCCAGGCGCTGGGCGCAAGCGGCGTCACCGGCATCGTGATGGTGTCGTTGCTGGTGTGCCTGATCCCGACGACGATCGGTGCGCTGCTGTCGGCCATCGGCATCGCCGGCATGGACCGGCTGGTGCAGCGCAACGTGCTCGCCATGTCCGGGCGGGCGGTGGAGGCCGCCGGCGACGTCAACACCCTACTGCTGGACAAGACGGGCACCATCACGCTGGGCAACCGGCAGGCCGCGGCCTTCATCCCGCTCGACGGTGTCTCTGCCGAGCAGCTGGCCGACGCCGCGCAGCTGTCCAGCCTGGCCGACGAAACACCCGAGGGCCGTTCGGTTGTCGTGTTCGCCAAGCAGCACTTCGGGCTGCGTGCGCGCACACCGGGTGAGCTGTCCCAGGCCCAATGGGTGACGTTCTCGGCCACCACCCGGATGTCGGGCGTCGACCTCGAAGGTCACCTGTTGCGCAAGGGCGCGGCGAGCTCGGTCGCGGAATGGGTACGCGCCCAAGGGGGCAAGGTCCCCCCACAGCTTGGTCAGGTCGTCGACGGCATCTCCGCCGGGGGCGGCACACCGCTGGTCGTCGGGGAAAGTCGGGGCGGCGAGGCGAGAGTGCTCGGGGTCATCCACCTCAAGGACGTCGTCAAGCAGGGCATGCGCGAGCGGTTCGACGAGATGCGCAAGATGGGCATCCGGACGGTGATGATCACCGGCGATAACCCGTTGACTGCCAAGGCAATCGCCGACGAAGCGGGTGTGGACGACTTCCTGGCCGAGGCCACGCCCGAGGACAAGCTCGACCTGATCAAGCGCGAGCAGGAGGGCGGCAAGCTGGTCGCGATGACGGGCGACGGCACCAACGACGCACCCGCGCTGGCTCAAGCCGACGTGGGGGTGGCGATGAACACCGGCACGTCGGCCGCCAAAGAGGCCGGCAACATGGTGGACCTGGACTCCGATCCCACCAAACTCATCGAGATCGTCGAGATCGGCAAGCAGCTGCTGATCACCCGGGGCGCGCTGACCACCTTCTCGATCGCCAACGACATCGCGAAGTACTTCGCGATCATCCCGGCGATGTTCGTCGCACTGTTTCCCGGCCTGGATCTGCTCAACGTGATGCGGCTGCACAGCCCGCAATCGGCCATCCTGTCCGCGGTCATCTTCAACGCGATCATCATCGTGCTGCTGATCCCACTGTCGCTGCGGGGCGTGCGGTACACGCCGAGCAGCGCGTCAAAGTTGTTGAGCCGCAACCTCTATGTCTATGGCCTCGGCGGCATCGTCGCCCCGTTCATCGGAATCAAGGCGATCGACCTGATCGTCCAATTCATCCCAGGGATGTCCTGACATGACGTTCTCGAATTTCGTCCGCCTGCACTGGGCGGCACTGCGCACGCTGCTGGTGCTGACCGCGATCACCGGCCTGGCCTATCCCCTGTTCATCTGGGTCATCGCGCAGTTTCCCGGGCTGCGCGACCAGGCCGAAGGGTCGATTCTGACCGCCAACGGAAAGCCGGTGGGCAGCAGACTGATCGGCCAATCGTTCACCGACTCCAGCAGCAACGCGCTGCCGCAGTACTTCCAGAGTCGTCCGTCGGCCGCCGGCGCCGGGTATGACCCGACGTCGTCGGGCGGCAGCAACCTGGGCCCGGAAAGCATCGTCGACACGCCCGCCGACCCGGCGCAACTGGCGGCCGGAAAGTCGGCGTCGGACGCGGGCTTCAAACCGAGCCTGTTGACGACGGTATGCACGCGCAGCGCCGCGGTCGGCAAGCTGGAGGGGGTCGACGGGTCGCGACCGTTCTGCACGGGCGGCGGCGTGGGTGCGGTGCTGTCGGTGATCGGCCCGCGGGACGCGCGCGGCAACGTCATCCGCCCGACCCGGGTGGTCAGCGTCAACGAGCCGTGCGGATCGACAGCCGCCCCGTTCCTCACCGTCTACCAGGGTGTGCGCGTCGAATGCGCCAAGTACGGCGACGACTATTCGATCGGCCAGATCGTGCCGATCCGCGGTGCCGCCCCGGCCGTCCCGGCGGTACCGGCCGATGCGGTGACCGCCAGCGGCAGCGGCCTGGACCCGAACATCTCACCCGCCTACGCCGAGATGCAGGTGGCGCGGGTGGCCAAAGTCCGCCACGTCAGCCCAGATCAGATCCGTGCAGTGGTCGCGCAGAACCGCAGTGGGCGCGGACTCGGGTTCTTCGGTGAACCGTGCGTCAATGTGCTGCAACTTAATCTGCAACTCGACCACCGGTATCCGGTCACGAGTTAGCGGCGAGGGGGGATGATGGTTGACGTGAGTGACGTCGGCCTCCGCGACCACCATCCCAAGCGCGGGGAGCTACGCATCTACCTCGGTGCGGCTCCGGGCGTGGGTAAGACGTACTCGATGCTGGGCGAAGCGCATCGGCGGCTGGAACGCGGCACCGATCTGGTGGCGGGCGTGGTGGAAACCCACGGGCGCTCGAAAACCGCTGAGCTGCTTGAGGGCATCGAGGTGATCCCGCCACGCCATGTCGAATATCGCGGCGGCAGCTTCCCCGAACTCGACGTGCCGGCCGTGTTGGCGCGACACCCCCAGGTCGTACTGGTCGACGAGCTCGCGCACACCAATACGCCGGGCAGCAAGAACCCCAAGCGGTGGCAGGACGTCGAGGAACTGCTCGACGCCGGCATCACCGTGATCTCCACCGTCAACGTCCAGCACCTGGAAAGCCTCAACGACGTCGTCGCGCAGATCACCGGCATCGAGCAGAAGGAGACCATACCGGACTTCATCGTGCGCCAGGCCTCCCAGGTTGAGCTCATCGACATCACGCCGGAGGCGTTGCGGCGCAGGCTGTCTCACGGCAACGTCTACGCGCCCGATCGCATCGATGCCGCGCTGTCGAACTACTTTCGCCGTGGAAACCTCACCGCGCTAAGGGAATTGGCGCTGCTGTGGCTGGCCGACCAGGTCGACACCGCGCTGGCCAAATACCGGGCCGAGAACAAGATCACCGACATGTGGGAGGCCCGCGAACGGGTCGTCGTCGCGGTCACCGGTGGTCCCGAGTCCGAAACGCTGGTACGACGGGCATCCCGGATCGCCTCGAAGTCGACCGCCGAGCTGATGGCGGTGCACGTCATCCGCGGCGACGGGCTGGCCGGGCTATCGGAGTCGCGGATGGCCAAGATCCGGGAACTGGCCAGCAGCCTGGATGCGTCGATGCACACCGTGGTCGGCGACGAGGTGCCCACGGCGCTACTCGAATTCGCCCGCGAGATGAACGCGACACAGCTGGTGATCGGCACCTCCCGGCGGTCGCGCTGGGCCCGGCTGTTCGAGGAGGGCATCGGCCCGCGGATCGTCGAGCTGTCGGGAAAGATCGACGTGCACCTGGTCACCCACGAGGAATCCAAGCGCGGCTTCCGCGCGTCCTCGCTGGCGCCCCGCGAGCGCCGGGTGGCGTCGTGGCTGGCGGCCCTGATCGTACCGTCGGTCATCTGTGCGATCACGGTGACGACGCTGGACCCGTATCTGGACACCGGCGGCGAGAGCGCCCTGTTCTTCGTCGGCGTGCTGCTGGTCGGGCTGTTGGGCGGCATTGCGCCCGCGGTGCTTTCAGCCGTGCTGTCCGGGCTGCTGCTGAATTATTTCCTGATCGCCCCGCGGCACAGCTTCACCATCGCCGAACCCAACAGTGCCATCACCGAATTGGTGCTGCTGCTCATCGCAGTCGCCGTCGCGGTGCTGGTCGACTTCGCCGCCAAACGCACCCGGGAAGCACGGCGCGCCTCGCAGGAGGCCGAGCTGCTGACCCTGTTCGCCGGTTCGGTGCTGCGCGGCGCCGATCTGGAAACGCTGCTCGAGCGAGTTCGTGAGACCTACGCCCAGCGGACCGTCAGCATGTTGCGCGAGCCCGACGACCAAGCGCTCGCTCGCGGCAGGAAGAGTGAGGTGGTGGCGTGTGTGGGCCGCGATCCCTGTGTGACAATCGATTCCGCCGACACCGCGATCGAGGTCGGTGACGACGAGTTCTGGATGCTGCTGGCCGGCAGGAAGCTTTCCGCGCGCGACCGGC
This sequence comes from Mycobacterium sp. 1482292.6, assembly GCF_001672995.1. Taxonomy (NCBI): domain Bacteria; kingdom Bacillati; phylum Actinomycetota; class Actinomycetes; order Mycobacteriales; family Mycobacteriaceae; genus Mycobacterium; species Mycobacterium sp. 1482292.6. The sequence goes on from NZ_LZKV01000232.1 coordinate 9,607, forward strand.
GGGTGCTCGGCGCGGTGGCCAGGCAGGCCGCGGGTTTGATCAGGCAACGCGAGCTCGCCGAGGAAGCCAGCCGCACCGAGGCGATCGTGCGGGCCGACGAACTGCGCCGTTCCCTGCTGTCGGCGGTCAGCCACGACCTGCGGACACCCCTGGCGGCGGCCAAGGTCGCGGTCTCGAGCCTGCGCGCCGAAGACGTCGCCTTCTCCCCCACCGACACCGCCGAATTGCTGGCCACCATCGAGGAGTCGATCGACCAGCTGACCGCGCTGGTCGGAAACCTGCTTGACTCATCGCGTTTGGCCGCCGGGGTGATCCACCCGGACCTGCGCGTCGTGTATTTGGAGGAGACCGTGCAGCGGGCCCTGGTCAGCATCGGGGCTGGCGCCACCGGTTTCTTCCGGTCCGCGATCGACCGGGTCAAGGTCGACGTCGCCGATGCGATGGTGATGGCCGATGCGGGGCTGCTGGAACGGGTGCTGGCCAATCTGATCGACAACGCGCTGCGCTATGCGCCCAACTGTGTGGTGCGGGTCAACGCCGGACGGGTGGGCGATCGCGTCCTGATCAACGTCATCGACGAAGGCCCCGGAATCCCGCACGGGGCCGAGGAGCAGATCTTCGCAGCGTTTCAGCGGCTCGGCGATCACGACAACACCACCGGCGTGGGCCTGGGGATGTCGGTGGCGCGGGGCTTCGTCGAAGCGATGGGCGGGACGATTACGGCCACCGACACCCCGGGAGGCGGGCTGACGGTGATCGTGGATTTGGCTGCGCCGCAACAGATTGGCGCACTGTGACTCGCGTTCTGGTGATCGACGACGAGCCGCAGATCCTGCGCGCACTGCGCATCAACCTGTCGGTGCGGGGTTATGAGGTGATCACCGCGTCCAGCGGCGCCGGCGCATTGCGGGCCGCCGCCGAACACAAGCCCGACGTGGTGATCCTCGACCTCGGCCTGCCCGACATCTCCGGGATCGACGTGCTGGCCGGTCTGCGCGGCTGGCTCACCGCGCCGGTCATCGTGTTGTCGGCGCGTACCGATTCGTCGGACAAGGTCGAGGCGCTGGACGCCGGGGCCGATGACTACGTCACGAAACCCTTTGGCATGGACGAGTTCCTGGCGCGGCTGCGCGCGGCGGTCCGGCGCAACGCCGCGGCCTCCGAACTCGAACAACCGGTCATCGAGACCGAATCGTTCACCGTCGACCTGGCCGCCAAGAAGGTCACCAAGCACGGCAGCGAGGTTCACCTCACCCCAACCGAGTGGGGGATGCTCGAAGTCCTCGTCCGCAACCGCGGCAAGTTGGTCGGCCGCGAGGAGCTTCTCAAGGAGGTGTGGGGTCCGGCGTATGCCACCGAAACCCATTACCTGCGCGTGTATCTCGCGCAGCTGCGCCGCAAACTCGAGGATGACCCCTCGCATCCCAAGCACCTGCTGACCGAGTCCGGCATGGGGTATCGATTCGAGGTGTGAGACTTGCGCGCCTGTCCCGCGGCCGGCTGGGCCGAATCACACCAGCCACTCGGGCCTCCGCGCGGGTAGGTCAGTTAATTGCCCACCTTTCAGCGACAACTCGGCCGCCGCCTCGCGTAACGCCAACACGCGCTGATGGATCCGATGTTCGGTGCCGCGCGGCATGTACCCGGGCCCATACCGGCCCTGCCCGAGGCGCCGCACCCGGCCACGTCCGATCTCCCAGCGCAGCGCATCCGAGATCGCCTTCGATGGGCGGCCCCGAACGCAAAACCCATGCCAGTCAAGCGCTTCGGTCAGCTCGGTGATGGTGGCCGGTCCATGTACCGCCAGCTGCATCGCCAGCACGTAGCGCAGCTCGATCCCTTTGAGTGAATAGCCCATCCCCGGACGGTCGCACACGGGTACGACACCGACCGAGTTGTCGCTACGAGGCGGGCAAAAGATATGTCCACTGTTGTAGAGGCCGGTGTGGCGGATGTGACCTACCCGGCGATGGACAACACGATGCCGTCCAGGATGTCGTGCTCGCTGACGGTCAGCTCGTCGATGCCCGCCCGGGCGCGCAACTCGCGGGCCAACTCCTCGACCACGATGGCGCCCCCGGCGATCACATCGGCGCGCCCCGCATGCATCGGCGGCAGCGCCGCGCGCTCGGCCCGCGTCATGGCGATCAGCCGTTCGCACACCGCCAGCAGATCGTCACCGGCGACGCGCGAAAGATGAATGACCGCAGAGTCATACGTCGTCAGGTTGTGGGCAAGCGCGGACAGGGTGGTCATCGTCCCGGCCAGCCCGACCCAGGTCTTCGCCCCCTCGACGGGCACCACACCGAGGGCCACCTCGAGCCGCTCGCGCACCACCCGGCGCGCCGCCGCGACTTCCTCGGGCGTCGGGGGGTCCGAATGCAGGCAGCGTTCGGTCAGCCGCACGCAGCCGATGTCGGCCGAGTAGCTGGCCGTCACCGCATCGCCGCCGGTGACGATCTCGGTGGAGCCGCCACCCAGGTCGACGACGACGAAAGGCCCCGCCGCAGCGTCCAACTCGCCGACGGCGCCCCGAAACGACAGCGAGGCCTCCTCGGCGCCGGTGATCACCTCCGCCACCGCCCCGGGGCCGACCGCGCCCAGCACGTCGGCGGTCATCGCGAAGAACGCGTCGCGGTTGGCGACGTCGCGGGCGGCGGAGGTGGCCACCATCCGCACCCGTTGTGCCCCATGCTGTTTCAGCAACGACGCGTAGTCGGCGAGCGCCGCCTGGGTGCGGGCTATCGCATCGGCCGCGAATTCACCGGTCGCGTCGACACCCTGGCCCAGCCGCACGATGCGCGTCTCCCGGTGCACGTCGCGCAGCCGGCCACCGTCGACGTCGGCGATCAGCAGTCGAATCGAGTTGGTGCCGCAGTCGATTCCGGCGAGCCTGCCGTTCACCATCGGCCGGCCTCCAGGATGCCGGCCATCGCGGGCTCGCCGGCCAGGATCGCCAGCGCCTCGTCGCCGAACGGGTTCACACCAGGCCCCTTGGCCAGCGAATGGGCGATCAGCACGTGCAGACACTTGACCCGGTCGGGCATTCCGCCGCCGGAGAAGGTGGTGCCCAGCGATTCGATCGCGTCCCGCTCGGCCAGATACGACTCGTGGGCGCGCCGGTAGGCGGCCGCCAATTCCGCGTCCTGGCCCAGCCGCTCGGTCATCTCGCGCATCAACCCCGTCGTCTCCAGCCTGCTGGCGGCGGCCGTCAGCGCCGGATGGGTCAGGTAGTACAACGTCGGAAAAGGCGTGCCGTCGGGCAATTTCGGTGCCGTCTTCACCACCCCGGGCTCACCATTCGGGCAACGGTAGGCGATTTCGATAACCCCGCGCGGCTCGCGCCCGAGCTGGCGCGCCACCGCTTCCAGGTCGGCACGATCAACCACCGGGACCCGTGGAGTTCGGTGCGGGCACCGGACCGGGCGAGCCCGGTTCGGTCGGAGGCGGCGGGGCCTGCGGCGCAGGCGGATTGGCCGGCCGCAGGTGCGGGGCGTCGGCGATGGTGTGCCACAGCGACGTGTACCAGGGGTCGGTGTTGGCCGGCCTCGCCGACGGGGATCCGGGCTGCGTCGGCTCGCCCGCCGTCGGCGGGAGCTGCACCTGGAACGGGATGTCGCCGGGCTTGACGAAGCCGAGCCGCTCGCGGGCCTGCGCCGCAATGTAGGCCGGGTCACCGAGTTTGGCCTTGCGCTGCTCCAACTCCGCGACCTGACGCCGTAGCGCCGCCTCGGTGGCGGCCAGCTGATTCATCTCGGTGCGCTGGGCGAAGTAGGTGCGCACCGGTCCGGCGATGGTCAACGTCAGCACGCAGATCACCGCGGCCAGCACCGCCGCCCGGCGCGCGGTGAAACCCAGCCGTTGCTCGGAGCGCTGCTCCACCGATTCGGCGGCCTGGCGCACGATGGGCTCGACGACATGTTCTTGCTGCGTTCGCGCCGTGGCGCGGCCGGCCTGGTTCGCGGTGGGCGACGTCCGCGACGACGGCTTGGAGGACGGCTTGGCCGAGCGACGGCGCCGACCCGTATCCCCGGCCTTCCCCGGGCGTGAGGCCGGGGAGCGCCGTTTGGAGTCGGGCCGTCTCGCGTCAGCCATGTCAACCGTTGCGCGTCAAGCTATTTCGCCTCCACGGCATAACGTGGGAAGGCCAGGTCGCCGGCATAGCGGGCGGCGTCACCGAGCGCCTCCTCGATCCGCAGCAGCTGGTTGTACTTGGCGACGCGCTCGCTGCGGGCCGGTGCGCCGGTCTTGATCTGCCCACTGCCCACGGCCACGGCCAGGTCGGCGATGGTGGTGTCCTCGGTTTCACCGCTGCGGTGGCTCATCATCGTGCGATAGCCGCTGTGGTGGGCGAGCGCGACGGCGTCCAGCGTCTCGGTCAGCGTGCCGATCTGATTCACCTTGACCAGCAAGGCGTTTGCCACGCCCTTGTCGATGCCCTCTTCCAGGCGTTCGGGATTGGTGACGAAGATGTCGTCACCGACCAACTGCACCCGGTCACCGATCGACGCGGTCAGGGTCGCCCACCCGTCCCAATCGTCTTCCGACAGCGGGTCTTCGATGGACACCAACGGATACGAGCCGAGCAGCCCGGCGTAGAAGTCGGCCATCTGCGCGGCGGTGCGGGTGCTGCCCTCGAACTTGTAGCCGGTCCCCTCGGTGAAGAATTCGGTGGCCGCCGCGTCGAGCGCCAGCGCCACGTCGGCGCCGGGTTTGAACCCGACCGACTCGATGGCCCGGCTGATCAGGTCCAGGGCCGCGGTGGTGCCCGCCACGTCGGGGGCGAAACCGCCCTCGTCCCCCAGGCCGGTGCTCAGGCCCTCCTTCTTGAGCACCGACTTCAGCGCGTGATACACCTCCGCACCCCAGCGCAGCGCCTCGGCGAAGCTGGGCGCACCGATCGGCGCCACCATGAACTCCTGGATGTCGACGGCGGTGTCGGCGTGCGCGCCCCCGTTGAGGATGTTCATCATCGGCACCGGCAGGATGTGCGCGTTCGGGCCGCCGAGATAGCGGAACAGCGGCAGCTCGGCGGAATCGGCGGCGGCCTTGGCCACGGCCAGCGAGACGCCCAGGATCGCGTTGCCGCCCAGCCGCGACTTGTCGGGCGTGCCGTCCAGATCCAGCAGCGCCTGGTCCACCAACCGCTGATCGTCGGCGTTCAGGCCGATCACCGCCGGGCCGATCTCGTCGAGCACGGCCTGCACCGCCTTCTGCACGCCCTTGCCGCCGTACCGCTCGCCGCCGTCGCGCAGCTCGACGGCCTCGTGTTCGCCCGTCGACGCGCCGGAGGGCACCGCGGCGCGGGCGAACGTTCCGTCGATCAGGGCAATCTCGACCTCGACTGTCGGGTTACCGCGGGAATCGAGGATCTCGCGGGCCCCGACCTGCTCGATAATCGGCACTGAGTTCTCCTTGCGTCGTAGCCGGTGCGTGCTTCGCCGGTCAGCGATACATCCTGCTACAACGGGTGACCTTTCGCGTAGGCGGTGGCCCAATCGCGGACCGCCCGGGCGTACACCCCGGAGTTGTTGTAGGCCCGCAGCGCGGTGATCCAGCCGCGCGGCGTGGCGAGATCCTTTCCGCGCCAACACAGGTAACCGGCCGCGGCGAGGGCCGCGTCGTCGATGTTGTCCGGGCTGACGCGCCCGTCGTTGTGAGCGTCGACACCATAGAGCCGCCACGTCTCCGGGATGAACTGCATCGGCCCCATGGCGCGCGTCACACCGTCGTCGTCGGTGACGGCCTCCTCGGTGTCGACGATGCGCAGCGTGCCGCCGCTGCCGTCGAGCCGGACACCCCGAATCGGGGGGCTCACATCGCCGTTCGGGGCCAGCCGCGCGCCGCGGTAGGTGCCGTGGTGGCTCTCGACCTGGCCGATGCCGGCCAGCGTGGTCCACGCGATGTGGCATTTCGGGTTCTCGACTTCGGCGACCCGCGCCGCGTAGGCGTAGGCCTCGAGCGCGATCACCGGGATCTCGAGTGCCGCCGACCGCTGCGCCGCCCAGTCCCGCAACTGATCCGCGGGCCGGCCGCTGGCGTGGGTGTCCACGGCGGGCACCGGATCCCCGGCCGGTGGCGGCACGCCGTCAGGGATGAACAGGCTGAGCTGCCAGGTACAGCTGGAGGCCAGAACGATCGCGGTCGCGCCGATCACGGCGGCCGCGCGCATCCAACGCCTCGGCGACACCATGCTTTCCTGAGCTCCCCTAAACTCGCCTGCCCCAACTTCCGCCACACCATCGTCCCATGCGTCCGGGACCTACCCGGTCGCCTCGGGCCCCGGCACACCGACTCGCCGCCGGTTTCAGCTAACCCTCGGCAAGCCGTTGGCCGCTTCGGCCAGCGCGGTCAGACCGACGCCAACCACGGGGATTCGCACCCTCATCGGCGATGTTACCCAGCCAGGACGGCCAAATCGGGCAAACATTCCGTCGGTCGCTCTCTTTCACGGCCGAAAGCGCGAATTAGTGGGCGACGGCGCCTCGGTAAGGGCGGCGGCGGCCCGGTCAGGCGTCGTCGGCCGCGGCGTCGGCGCCGGACTCCTCGGCGGCCGCGTCGGCCTGGCCGTCGGTCCCCGGCGCCGCATCGTCGACCACCGGTACCGCGGTCGGCCAGTGCTCGCGCCACTCCTGCTCGGAGATCTCACCGAGCGGGGCCACGTCGAACGCTGAAGGAACACCGGCGCCGCGGCGCGCCGCCGCGATCGTCCGCTCGACTCCGCGGACCGTCTCCACGAAGTCCAGAACGGCGGTCCGCAACGCACTTTCGGCATCGACGTCGGCCGACACCGAGACCGAGGTGATCTCGCCGGGGATCAGGTCGGCGGGAAGGCCCGCTTTGCCGGCGCGGGCGATGACCTTCTGGGCCAGTGCCAAAGCGGGCTGCCCGGTGTGCACATCGTCCATCACCGATTTCCGCGGCTTCTCGGCCGCCTTCCGCGCTTCCCACTGGGCCAACTGCTCTTCGAGCGAGATCGATTGCCCGGCAAGGACTCCCGGAACTCGGTTGCCCAGTTTGCGCATCAGGGCCGCGGCGACATCGTCGATGGTGAAGGCGGAGTGCGGCGCATCCTCGGCGATGCGGGCATGAAAGAGCACCTGCAGCAGCACGTCGCCGAGTTCGTCGCGCAACTGCTCGGCGTTGCCGCTGCCGACGGCGTCCAGCAGCTCGTAGGTCTCCTCCAGCAAGAACCTGCGCAGCGAATCGTGGGTCTGCTCGCTTTCCCACGGCCCGGCGGTGCGCAGTTTGTCCATCATCGCCACCGCGTCGACCAGCCGCTCACCGCGGGGCGTCTCCGGCGCCGAGATCAGCCGTGCGCCGGCCGCCAGCCGGGCGGTGACAGCGGGGTGCTCGGGATCCGACGACAGCAGCACCGGGGCGTCCTCACCGGAATGCACCGGGCGCGCCGCGGGCAGCGACCAGGGAACCGCGACGGGCATCTCTTCGGTGTATTGCACCTCGCCGGTCAGGTGCTCGATGGCCTCGACGGGCACCAGCGAGGGGCGGCGGGGGTCGAACAAGACGACGATGGATGTCATCGCGCTCGTCGCTCCTCACTTCTCGCGGGTTCTGAGCTCGTTATATCAACGTCCGTCTGGGGCTTGCCTTGCAGTGCCGTGACCAGGTTGGCCACCATCTGCACCAGCTCGACATCGCGCAGCCGCGGCGCGCCCACCCCGCCGGCGCGCGGAATCGGAACCGACACCGTGGACGTCGTGGCGCGGTAGTTCGCGGCCGGATACATCCGCTTGAGCCGCACCTGCGCCGAATCCGGCAGAGTCATCGGCGACAGCCGCACCGTGGCCGCCGAGGGCGCGGACACCTCGGTGATGCCGGCGCCGCGGCACAGCAGCCGCAGCCGCGCCACCGCGACCAGCCGCAGGGCCGGTTCGGGCAGCGCCCCGTATCGGTCGACGAGTTCCTCCACGACCGCGTCGATCTCGGCGTCGGAGGCCGCGGCGGCCAGCCGTCGGTAGCCCTCCAGCCGCAGCCGGTCGCTGGCGATGTAGTCCGGCGGCAGGTGCGCGTCGACCGGCAGGTCGATCCGCACGTCCTTGGGTTCCTCGGCGGTGGTGACGGTCTGACCGTCGGCGGCGGCCCGGTAGGCCTCCACCGCCTCGCCGACCAGCCGGACGTACAGGTCGAAGCCGACGCCGGCGACGTGCCCGGACTGCTCGACGCCCAGCACGTTGCCGGCCCCGCGGATTTCGAGGTCCTTCATCGCGACGGCCATGCCCGCGCCCAGCTCGTTGTTCTGCGCGATGGTGGCAAGGCGGTCATACGCCGTCTCGGTCAGCGGCGAATGCGGCGGATACAGGAAGTAGGCGTAGCCGCGCTCGCGGCTGCGGCCGACCCGGCCGCGCAGCTGGTGCAGCTGGGACAGGCCGAAGGTGTCGGCGCGCTCGACGATCAGGGTGTTCGCGTTGGAGATGTCCAGGCCGGTCTCCACGATCGTGGTGCACACCAGGATGTCGTATTCGCGGTTCCAGAACCCCTGCACCGTGCGTTCCAGCCGTTCCTCGGGCATCTGCCCGTGCGCGACGACCACCCGCGCCTCGGGCACCAGCTCGCGGATCCGGGCCGCCGCCCGGTCGATCGAGCTGACCCGGTTGTGCACGTAGAAGACCTGCCCGTCGCGCAGCAATTCGCGCCGCAGGGCCGCCGCGACCTGCTTGTCGTCGTGCGGACCCACATAGGTCAGCACCGGATACCGCTCCTCGGGCGGCGTCAGGATGGTCGACATCTCCCGGATGCCGGCCAGGCTCATCTCCAGCGTCCGCGGAATCGGGGTGGCGCTCATGGTCAGCACGTCGACGTGGGTGCGCAGGCTCTTGATGTGCTCCTTGTGCTCGACGCCGAACCGCTGCTCCTCGTCGACGACCACCAGGCCCAGGTCCTTCCAGCGCACCCCGGTCTGCAACAGCCGATGCGTGCCGATCACTATGTCCACCGATCCGTCGGCCAGGCCCTCGACGACGGCCTTGGACTCCGCCGGGTCGGTGAACCGGGACAGGCCCTTGACCGTGACCGGGAACCCGGTCATCCGGTCGGTGAAGGTCTGCAGATGCTGGTCGGCCAGCAGCGTGGTGGGCACCAGCACCGCGACCTGCTTGCCGTCCTGGACCGCCTTGAACGCCGCCCGCACCGCGATCTCGGTCTTGCCGTAACCGACGTCGCCGCAGATCACCCGGTCCATCGGGACCGGCTTTTCCATGTCGGACTTGACCTCGGTGATCGCGGTGAGCTGGTCGACGGTCTCGGTGTAGCCGAACGCGTCTTCCATCTCGGCCTGCCACGGGGTGTCCGGGCCGAACGCGTGACCCGGGCTGGCCTGCCGCTTGGCGTACAGCGACACCAGCTCGCCGGCGATCTCGCGCACCGCGCGCCGCGCCTTGGTCTTGGTGTTGGTCCAGTCGCTGCCGCCCAGCTTGCTCAGCGCCGGCGCCTGCCCACCGACGTACCGGGACAGCTGGTCCAGCGAATCCATCGGCACATACAGCTTGTCGGACCCGCCGCCCCGCTTGCTCGACGCGTATTCGAGCACCAGGTACTCGCGCCGAGCGCCGCCGACAGTGCGCTCGACCATCTCCACGAACCGGCCGATGCCGTGCTGATCATGCACCACCAGATCACCGGCCGTGAGCGCCAACGGGTCGACGGTGTTACGCCGCTTGGCCGCCAGGCGTTTGCCCTCGACGGCCGTCACCCGGCTGCCGGTCAGGTCGGACTCGGTGATCACCACCAACGTGGCGCCGGGGATGATGACGCCGTCGTGCAGCGGGCCCTTGAGCACACCGACCACGCCGGCCTTGGGGGCGGCGCCCGATTCGAGCATGGCGGCGGGGGTGTCGCACTCGGCCAGCCGTTCCACCACGCGGTGCGCGGTCCCGGCGCCGGGCGCGACGACGACGGCGTAGCCGCCGGTGGAAACGTGCGCACGCAGCATCGCGAAGATGCCGTCGATGTCGTGCTGATGCCCGCGCGCCGACGGCGCCGCCCGGATCTCCAGTTCCACGGCCGACTCGTCGGACAGCTGGCTCAGCGTCCACCACGGATGCCCGGCGCGGCCCGCCGCGGCCCGCACGTCGTCGAGTTCGGCGAATCCCGACCCGCCGAACTGCGCCACGTCGACGGGGGCGTCGGTACCCAACGCGGCCACCGACCACGATGCTTCGAGGAATTCGCTACCGGTCTTGATCAGATCGGCGGCCCGGGTGCGGACCTTCTCGGGGTCGCACACCAAGACCGGTGTGCGCGGGGCCAATTGGTCGGTGAGCAGCACGTGCTCGCCGGGCCGAAGCACCGGCAGCAGCGCCTCCATGCCGTCGACCGAAATGCCCTCGCCGATCTTGGCCAGCATGTCGGTGACGCTGCCGGTGATGGCGGGCTCGGTGGTGCGGTGCCGCGCGGCCAGTTCGGCGGCGCGCCGCCGCACGTCATCGGTCAGCAGCAGTTCCCGGCAGGCGACCGCGATCACGGTGTCGACCTCGATCTCGGGGATCGAGCGCTGATCGGCGACCGAGAACATCCGCATCTCGCTGACCTCGTCACCCCAGAACTCGATGCGCACCGGGTGCTCGGCGGTCGGCGGGAAGACGTCGAGAATGCCGCCGCGGACGGCGAATTCACCGCGCCGGCCCACCATGTCGACCCGGGTGTAGGCCAACTCGGCGAGCCGGGTGATCACGCCCTCGAATTCGACTTCGGCGCCGACGGTCAGCGTGACCGGCTCCACGAGGCCCAGCTGCGGCGTCATCGGCTGCAGCAGCGAACGCACCGCGGTCACCACCACCTGCAGCGGCGGGCCCAGCCGCGCGTCATCGGGATGGGCCAGTCGGCGCAGCACGGTCAAACGGGCGCCGACGGTGTCGACGCCGGGCGAAAGCCGCTCGTGCGGCAGCGTTTCCCAGGACGGGAACACCGCAACGGCGTCGCCGAAGACGCCGCGCAGTTCGGCGGTCAAGTCGTCGGCTTCGCGCCCGGTCGCGGTGACTACCAGCAGAGGGCCCAACCGCGCCAGCGCGCTGGCGACGAATAGCCGTGCGCTGGCTGGACCCACCAGGCTCAACTCGGCCGGCGACGCGGCCGCGCTGTCGATCAGCTGCTGGAAGGTCGGCGCGGTGAGCGCCAATTCAACGAGCCCCGCGATCGGGGTTTCTGGGCGAGCAGCCCCCGGTGCGGTCATGATGAATTCCATTCTAGGGGCCCTGCGCGACAGGGCCGGACGCACCGAACCACGTCAATATTGAGCTCGCCGCCGTCAAGGGATCGTAAGAAAAGCACCACCGGACTACCCGCGGGCGCACGTTGAATTCATGACATTGCTGGACATCCTGCCGTCCCTCGGTCACGCGGCTCCCCCGCGTTTCGATCCCGCGATCTGGCCCGTCACCGCCCACCCCGACGAGGAGGGCAGGCTGTGCGTCGGCGGCGTACCCCTGGCCGACATCGCCGACGAGTTCGGAACCCCGACCTACGTCATCGACGAAAACGACTTCCGGCATCGCGCCCGCCGTTACCGGCGGGCGTTGCGTGGCGTCGAGGTGGTCTACGCCGGAAAGTCGCTGCTGAGTACCGCCGTGGCGCGCTGGGCCCGCGACGAGGGCCTGGGCATCGACGTCTGCTCGGCCGGCGAGCTGGCCGTCGCCCTGGCCGGTGGTTTCGACCCGGCCCGCATCGTCCTGCACGGCAACGCCAAATCGCCCGAGGAGTTGCGTGAAGCGGTGCGCGTCGGCGTGGGGCGCATCGTGCTGGATTCCTGCATGGAGATCGCCTACCTCGCCGGTCTGGCGCGGCGGCGCCAGCCGGTGCTCATCCGGGTAACCCCCGACATCGACATCCACGGACACCGCGCCGTCACCACCGGCGTCAGCGACCAGAAGTTCGGCTTCACCCTCGCCGGCGACCACGCCGCCGAGGCCGTGCAGCGCGTGCTGGCGCATCCCATCCTCGACCTCGTCGGCCTGCACTGCCATATCGGCTCCCAGGTCACCGACCCCGCCCTGTACGGCGAGGCGATCCGCCGCATGATCCCTGCGATGGCCGATATCCGGGCCCGGCACGGCGTCATCCTCACCGAGCTGAACATCGGCGGCGGGCACGCCGTCCCCTACGTCCCCGGCGATCACGAGCTCAACCTCGAACAGCTGGCCGATGTCATCGAGAACGCCCTCGACGACGCCTGTGCCGCCGAGCATTTCCCCCGCCCGCAGGTGGTGGTGGAGCCGGGCAGGGCCATCAGCGGGCGGGCGGGTGTCACGCTGTATCGGGTGTCCTCGATCAAGGCGCAGAACAACGGCCGCACCTTCGTCGCCGTCGACGGCGGCATGAGCGACAACCCGCGGGTGTCGTTGTACGTCGCGCGCTACGAGGTCGCGCTGGCGAACCGGCACCCGCTCGGGCTCAAGCAGCGCGTCACGGTGGCCGGCCGGCACTGCGAGTCGGGCGACGAGATCGCCCGCGACGTCGAGCTTCCCGCAGACCTGCACCCCGGCGACCTGCTGGCCGTGGCCTGCACCGGCGCCTATCACCACAGCATGGCGTCGAACTACAACATGGTCGGGCGCCCGGCGCTGGTGGCGGTCAAGGACGGCCGGGCCCGCGAACTGGTTCGCCGGGAAACGGTGGCCGACCTGCTGGCCCGCGACCGCGGCTAGCCGTGCGGGCCGGCTACTCGTCCTGCAGCCGGGGATCGGCTTCCAGGTGGGTCAGGCCGTTCCACATCAGGTTGACCAGGTGCGCGGCCACCACTTCCTTCTTCGGCTCGCGGGTGTCGAGCCACCACTGCGCCGTCATCGACACCGAGCCGACCAGCGCCTGCGCGTACAACGGCGCCAGCCCGGGGTCCAGGCCGCGGCGGGAGAAGTCGCCGGCCAGGATCGAGCTGACCTGGTTGACGGCGTCATTGAGCAGGCTGGAGTAGGTGCCGGAACTGATCGCGGCCGGCGAGTCGCGGATCATGATCCGGAACCCGTCGGTGCGCTCTTCGACGTAGGTGAGCAGCGCCAGCGCCACCCGCTCGACCCGCACCCGCGACCGGTTGTTGGTCAGCGACGACGTGATGCCGTCCAGCAGCGCCGACATCTCCCGGTCGACGACGACGGCGTAGAGGCCTTCCTTGCCGCCGAAGTGCTCGTAGACGACCGGCTTGGACACGTTCGCGCGCAGCGCGATCTCCTCGATCGAGGTGCCCTCGTACCCGCGCTCGGCGAACAGCGTGCGTGCGATGCCGATCAGCTGTTGGCGGCGCTCGGTGCCGGTCATCCGCGCGCGCGGTGCCCGCACCTCTTTGTCCGGGTCCTTCTGCGTTTGGGGGTCCAGCACGGCCACGTCAATCAGCGTATCGGTCGAAAGCCCGCAAGCGGCCCGCACCGTCGTCGGACTGGGTCTAGATTTGTCCGACTCCGTCTCAGCCCGCAAGCGGCCCGCACCGTCGTCGGACTAAAGTCATCTTGGCGCGAGCGGTCCCAACCCGCCGCTCGCCGTGGGTTAGCGATCCGTCGTGGTGTAATCGGCAGCACCTCTGATTTTGGTTCAGATAGTTCAGGTTCGAGTCCTGGCGACGGAGCTTCGTCCGCATCGAGCGTGGGGCCTAGGCATGAAACGACCACAGTTTCCCTACGCAGGGCCCACACTCGACGGGTTGACCTGAAGAGTCGTTCTACGGCTCGGTTTTTGCCTTCACCGCAGCTGAGGTGACACGCTTGACGGCGTGTCGGCGCTTGACGCGCGCAGCCCGCGCGGACAAACCCAACGAGGAGGGTCGATGTCGTCTCCTGGTGACACCGCGGTCCTGGTGCTAGCGGCCGGGCCCGGCACCCGGATGCGGTCGGACACCCCGAAAGTCCTGCACACCATCGGTGGGCGCAGCATGCTGGCCCACCTGCTGCACGCGATCGCCAAGGTGGCCCCCCAGCACCTGGCCGTCGTGTTGGGCCACGACCACGAGCGCATCGCACCGCTGGTCGCCGACTGGGCCGACGCCCTGGGACGTCCCATCGACGTGGCGCTGCAGGACCGGCCCCGCGGCACCGGCGACGCGGTCCTGTGCGGGCTGTCCGCACTGCCCGCCGACTACGCCGGAGTGCTCGTCGTCACCTCGGGGGACACCCCGCTGCTCGACGCCGACACCCTGGCCGACCTGATCGCCAGCCACAGCGCCGCGCCGGCCGCGGTCACGGTGCTGACCACGACGGTGAGCGACCCGAGCGGCTACGGCCGCATCTTGCGCACGCAGGACAACGAGGTGATGGCGATCGTGGAACACGCCGACGCCACGCCCTCGCAGCGCGAGATACGCGAGGTCAACGCGGGCGTCTACGCCTTCGACACCGCGGCGCTGCGCTCGGCGCTGAACCGGTTGAGCTCCAACAACGCCCAGCAGGAGCTCTACCTGACCGACGTCATCGCCATCCTGCGCGGCGACGGCCTGGCCATCCACGCCCGCCACGTCGACGACAGCGCGCTGGTGGCCGGCGTCAACAACCGCGTCCAGCTCGCCCAGCTGGGCGCCGAGCTCAACCGCCGCATCATCGCGGCCCACCAGATGGCCGGCGTCACCGTCGTCGACCCCGCCACCACCTGGATCGACGTCGACGTCACGATCGGTCGCGACACCGTCGTCCACCCGGGCACGCAGCTGCTGGGCCGCACCCAGGTCGGCGCGCATTGCGTCGTCGGGCCGGACACCACCCTGACCGACGTCAGCGTCGGTGACGGCGCCTCGGTGGTGCGCACCCACGGCACGTCGTCGTCCATCGGGGCAGGCGCGACCGTCGGCCCCTTCACCTACCTGCGGCCGGGCACCGTGCTGGGCGACGACGGCAAGCTCGGGGCGTTCGTCGAGACCAAGAACGCCACCATCGGCACCGGGTCCAAGGTGCCGCACCTGACCTACGTCGGGGACGCCGACATCGGCGAACACAGCAACATCGGCGCGTCCAGCGTGTTCGTCAACTACGACGGCGAATCGAAGCGGCGGACCACCATCGGCTCGCACGTGCGCACCGGCTCGGACACCATGTTCGTGGCGCCGGTGACGGTCGGCGACGGCGCCTACACCGGCGCGGGAACGGTGGTGCGCAACGACGTCCCACCCGGGACCCTGGCGGTCTCCGCCGGTCCGCAGCGCAACATCGAGGGTTGGGTGCGGCGCAAGCGCCCCGGCAGTGCGGCCGCGCAAGCGGCCGAGGCCGCCGAGAAAGCCGCCGGTCAAACCGCCACAGCGGGCCCCGCGCCAGAAGCCGACTAGACACCGTGCATTCGTTCGCTGGCAACCCGGCCACATTTCCGTACGATTCGCCTCGTACGATGGGGCGTTCCATTCCCCACCCCGATATGGCGAGGGCAGTGCGTTGAGCCACGACTGGACCGATAACCGCAAAAATTTGATGCTCTTCTCCGGCCGTGCGCATCCGGAGCTGGCGGAGCAGGTGGCCAAGGAGCTCGACGTCCACGTCACCGCTCAGACGGCGCGCGAGTTCGCCAACGGCGAGATCTTCGTGCGGTTCCACGAATCCGTGCGCGGCTGCGACGCGTTCGTCCTGCAGTCGGCGCCGGATCCGGTCAACAACTGGCTGATGGAACAGCTGATCATGATCGACGCCCTCAAGCGGGGCAGCGCCAAGCGGATCACCGCCGTCATGCCGTTCTACCCGTACGCCCGGCAGGACAAGAAGCACCGGGGTCGCGAGCCGATCTCGGCGCGGCTGGTCGCGGACCTGCTCAAGACCGCGGGCGCGGACCGGATCGTTACCGTCGACCTGCACACCGACCAGATCCAGGGCTTCTTCGACGGACCCGTCGACCACATGCGGGGACAGAATCTGCTGACCGGCTACATCCGCGACAACTACCCCGACGGCAACATGGTGGTCGTCTCGCCCGACTCCGGCCGGGTGCGCATCGCCGAGAAATGGGCCGACGCGCTGGGCGGCGTCCCGCTGGCCTTCATCCACAAGACCCGCGACCCGCGGGTGCCCAATCAGGTGGTGTCCAACCGCGTCGTCGGCGAGGTGGCCGGCCGCACCTGCGTGCTGATCGACGACATGATCGACACCGGTGGCACCATCGCCGGCGCGGTCAAGTTGCTGCGCGACGAGGGCGCCGGTGACGTGATCATCGCGGCCACCCACGGCGTGCTCTCCGATCCGGCCGCCGAGCGGCTGGCCGCCTGCGGCGCCCGGGAAGTGATCGTGACGAACACCCTGCCCATCGGCGAGGAGAAGCGTTTCCCGCAGCTCACGGTGCTGTCGATCGCGCCGCTGCTGGCCAGCACCATCCGCGCCGTCTTCGAAAACGGCTCGGTCACAGGGCTTTTCGACGGAGACGCCTAGATGGCCGACTCTGTCATCTACCACAACCCCAAATGCAGCACCTCCCGCAAGACGCTGGACCTGTTGCGCGACAACGGCATTGAGCCCGCCGTCATCCAATACCTCAAGACCCCGCCGTCGCGTGGCGAGCTGGTGAAGATGATCCGCGACGCCGGCATCGACGTGCGCACCGCGGTGCGCAAGCGGGAATCCCTCTACGACGAGCTCAACCTCGCCGACGCCACCGACGATCAGTTGCTCGACGCCATGGTCGAACACCCCATCCTCATCGAACGCCCCTTCGTCGTCACCCCGAAGGGCACTCGGCTGGCCCGCCCGATCGACGCGGTCCGCGAGATTCTGTGACTCGGCTCGGCCGGCGCATGGCCGCTGCCGCGATGATTGCGGCGGCTTTCTCGTCCGGCGGCTGTGCACCGAAACCGACTGACTACCAATCGATCCTGTCGACGACGTCGACGGCGACGACGACCAAGCCGGCCGAGAAGCCGGTTCCGTTGTCGCAGTATCTGCAGGGCATCGGGGTGACCGGGGAACCGGTGGCACCGGGTTCGCTGCCCGACCTGACGGTGTCGATACCGACACCGCCGGGCTGGTCGCCGTTCACCAGCCCGAACATCAGCCCACAAACGCTGATCATCTCCCAAGGCGGCAAATTTCCGACGGCGCGCCTGGTGGTGTTCAAGCTCAACGGCGAGTTCGACCCGGCCCAGGTGATCAAGCACGGCAACGACGACGCGCAACTGTTCCCGAACTTCAAGCAGCTGGACGCCTCCGGCAAGCCCTACAACGGCTTTCCCTCCTCGATGATCCAGGGCAGCTACGACCTCGAGGGTGGCATGCGGCTGCACAGCTGGAACCGCATCGTCATCGCGACCGGATCGCCACCCGCCCACCAGCGGTACCTGGTGCAGCTGACCATCACCGGCTTCGCCGATCAGGCCGCCGCGCAGTCAACCGACATCAACACGATCATCAACGGATTCGTGGTCGCGGCAAAGTGATTCAAGCGCGGCGACCGGCTTCTTGAACGAGCTGGACCCGGGACGTCAGGCCGAGCTTGGCGTAGACGTGCGTCAGGTGGGTCTGCACGGTGCGCGGTGAGATGAACAGCCGGGCCCCGATCTCCTTGTTGCCCAAGCCTTCCTGCACCAGGCGCACCACATCGGTTTCCATCGGAGTCAGGGAGTCCCAGCCGGTGGCCGGGCGCCTCCGCTCGCCGCGGCCACGTTGGGCGTAGGCGATCGCTTCCTCGGTGGATAAAGCGGCCCCCTCGGCCCAGGCGGCGTCAAAGTCTGTCTGTTCCAGTGCTTCCCGGATCTTCGCCACGGTGGACGCGTACTCTGTCTCATACATCGGGAAGCGAGGGTGGTCCATCCGCTGCCGTATGGTCTCCGCTGCGCCCAACAGACGCGCCGCGTGCTGGTGACTGCCGTTGGCGGCGGCCAAGCGGGCAAGACATTCCAAGGCGTCGTCAACATGCAAATATCCGCGGGTGCCGTCGGCGATCGTGAGAGCCTCGTGAGCGTCACGCTCGGCCTGCCCCGGGTCACCTTGGGCCATCGCAATGTAGGCGCGTACTACCAGCGCCGGCACTCGTTGCCAGCCCGGTGTCAGTGCAATGTTCTCGTCGGCCCAGCGGCGCGCTGTGGGCACATCACCGCTTGCTAAGGCCGCCTGGGCGAGCGGGGCGGTGGATCTGGTGAACACTTCCCGCAGCGGATTGCTGTGCTCCCATGCCATCTCGCAGAACCGCATTGCCGAAGACCCATCACCGGAGGCCAACGCGGCGTCAGCCAGGACCGCGTACACCGAGTCTTCGGAAACTCCACCCAGCACCTCTGCGGCTACCCCCGCGGATTGCCCCGCTGCGTGTGCGGCCGGCCCGTGCCCTTGGCGGGCCAGTACCACGCCATGCACCAGGCATCCATAAGCATTCATCAACACATCCCCGGCCTCCGCGGCCTCTATAGCCAAGCAACGTGCGATTTCGGCCGCTTCGGCAAGGTTTCCCTGCATCATCAGCGCTACGACGAGCCAGGTTCGGCAGTTCCGTGAGTAGAACCGATCGCCGAGCGCATCGGCGAGGTCGCGTCCTTCCTCGGCGGCCGCACGTGCTGCGGTCGGTTCACCGGACATGGCGCCAACCGTCGCCTGGTGGCTCAAGATTTGGCATAGAGTCCACCGGTCTCCAGCCGCGCGGACCAGTTCGGTTGCTTCGGCGAAGTAGCGCTGGACCACATCGGGCGTGTAGACGGCGCTCATCCCGCATGTGATGAGGGCGCGGGTGATCAATGCCGGGTCGTTGAGCTGACGAGCGACGCCCAATGCGTCCTGTGCAGCACTCAATTCCGTTGGAAGGCCCAACCAAGCAGCGAGGAACTGCCGCTCGATCACCGCACCTGCCCGCACGGCAGGTGTGATAGGCAAGGGCCCTTCGTCAGTCAAGACAGCGTCCAAACCCGCCAGTGCTTCACCGACGCGGCCGGCCCGCAACCACAGTGGTTGCAGCGAAAGGATCAGCCGCATCGCTGTTTCGATGTCCGAGTTCTCTCGGCTCCAGCCGTAAGCGGTTCGTAGATTCTCGATTTCCCGTTGCGCCCAACGTAATAGCGGATCGACACCGGCCAGCCCCTGAGTCCCGAATGCGATAGCCCTGGTGGTGTAGTAGTCGCGGTGGCGGGTGCGCACCTGGTCGGCCTCGCCGGACTCGCCGAGTTTTTCTTGCGCGTACTGGCGTACGGTTTCCAGCAAGCGGTATCGCATGCCGGTGCCGGTGTCGTCGGCGACTACCAAAGATTTGTCGACCAAGAGGCTCAGCTGGTCCAGCAATTGATACCGCTCCACCTCGCCGTCGGCGCCGACGGATTGGGCGGCATCGAGGTCGAAGCCACCGGCGAACACCGCCAGCCTTCGAAACAGCACCTTCTCAGGCTCGGTGAGCAGCGCATGCGACCAATCCACCGACGCTCGCAGCGTCTGCTGGCGGCGCACCGCGGTGCGTGCACCTCCGGTCAGCAGCCGAAACCGGTCATGCAGGCTGTCCAAGATCTGGTCAGGCGACAGCGCGCGAACCCGTGCCGCGGCAAGCTCGATCGCCAGTGGCATGCCATCCAAGCGGGCGCAGATTTCGGTCACCTGCGCGGTGTTGTCCTTGTCCACAACGAACCCGGGGCGCGCCCGACGGGCACGGTCGGTGAACAGCTCGATCGCTTCGTCGTTGAGAGACAGTGAAGGGACCCGCCACGTCAGTTCGCCGGCCACTCCGAGCGGTTCCCGGCTGGTCGTCAGAATCGCCAGATGTGGGCATGCCGCAAGTAACTCGACGACCATCGCCACGCATGCGTCGAGCAGATGCTCACAGTTGTCCAGCACCAGCAACATCCGTTTGTCGCCGAAGAACCGTAAGAGCAGGTCCATCGTGGAGCGGCCAGGCTGATCGGGCAGCCCTAAGGTGCGGGCGACTGTCAATGGCGCCACAGCAGAATTGGTGATGGGGGCCAGGTCGACGTACCAGATCCCATCGGAAAATTCGCCGTTAAGTGCAGCGGCGACTTCCACGGAAAGCCTGGTCTTGCCCGCGCCGCCCGCGCCGGTCAAGGTGACCAGCCGGTTGCCGCCAACCAGTTGCTCCAACTCCCTCATTTGCTCTTGGCGCCCAATAAAATTGGTTAGCTGTGCCGGAAGGTTGTGCGACGCAACCACAGTGCGCACCCGAAGCGGCGGGAAGTCATTGCGCAGATCCGGGTGGCACACTTGGACAACACGCTCCGGACGCGGTACATCGCGCAACGGGTAGCTACCCAGGTCGGCGAGCCACACGCCGTCGGGCAGCCGGTCCACCACCATCGATTCGGTCGCGCCCGACAACACGGTCTGCCCTCCGTGCGCGAGATCGCGCAACCGCGCGGTGCGATTGATCGTCGGGCCCGCGTAGTTGGCGTCGTCGCGCAATTGGATTTCACCGGTGTGTATGCCGATGCGTACCCGGATGGGCGCCAACGGGGCGCGCTGCAACTCCAGCGCACACGCCACCGCATCCGATGCCCGGGCAAAGGCGGCCACAAAGCTATCGCCCTCACCCTGTTCGAGCGGGCGCACCCCGTCATGCGCCGCGACCGACTCGTTCACGATTTTGTTCAGCTGAGCCAGCGCGTCGGTCATTTGTGTGGGTTGCGTTTCCCACAGCCGCGTCGAGCCCTCGACATCGGCCAGCAGCAATGTCACCGTTCCGGTCGGCAGCAACTCGACCACGCCCAAATCGTCCCAGGTTAGCGGCGTTATCTCCGCGTGTTGGCTCATGTTAGCCAGGATTGCGCCCTCGACGGGGCAAAACATCGGCCAATGCGCGCAGATCCACCACGGGCGGGCATCCGGATCTACGACCCCCGGGCGCGCAGATATGCGCGCCGCGGCGGATGGTCTTCGCCGCGCCGGGCCGGATAGTCGACTCAACCCGACCGAGGAGACCCCGATGACAATCGCCCAAACGACCACCCGCCCGAACGTTTTCGACGCCGGCCTGCCCGTCATCGCCTACGACCACCTCACCGACCCCGACGACGCGCACCGCATCATCGACGCCGCCCGCGAGCTGTCGCCGATCGCCATCGGCCCGCACGGGCCGGAAGTGCTCAGCTACGAACTGGTTCGAACCGTGTTGCGCGACAGCAGATTCGTCACCGCGCGCGGCCTCGGGCTCGACCTGCAGGGCGTCACCTCCGGCCCGCTGTGGGACCGGGCGATCAGCAATATCCTCGGGCTCGACGGCGAGGCGCATCACCGGCTGCGCCGGCTGGTGTCGAAGGCGTTCGCACCCCGGGGCGCCGAGCGGCTGCGCACCCTGGTCCGCGAGATCATCACCGGCCTGGTCGAGCCGCTCACGGCCGCGGGCCACTGCGACGTCGTCTCCGACATCGCCCGCCGCTACCCCACGCCGGTCATCTGCGCGCTGCTGGGCGCACCGCCCGAGGACTGGCACTTGTTCAGCGACTGGACCGATGACATCAAGAAGATCTTCGACTGGAACGTCGCCGAGGACGGCC
Source organism: Mycobacterium sp. 1482292.6 (assembly GCF_001672995.1). Taxonomy (NCBI): domain Bacteria; kingdom Bacillati; phylum Actinomycetota; class Actinomycetes; order Mycobacteriales; family Mycobacteriaceae; genus Mycobacterium; species Mycobacterium sp. 1482292.6. Next base: position 30,986 of record NZ_LZKV01000232.1, read on the forward strand.
CGGCGATCCTGGCTGCGTGGGATCAGCTCGACGCCTATCTCGAGGAGCTGATCGCCCGGCGACGCGCATCGCTGTCCGACGACCTGATCTCCGAGCTCATCCGCACCGAAGACGACGGTGACCGGCTGACCCACGACGAGCTACTCATGCTGTGCGCGACGCTGCTCGGCGCCGGTACCGACACCACGCGCAACCAGCTGGCCGCCGCGGTGCAGACGCTGGCCGCTCACCCCGACCAGTGGGAGTTGCTGGCCCGGCGCCCCGAGCTTGCCGCCAACGCGGTCCATGAGCTGATGCGTTACTCCCCAATCATTTTCGGCACCATTCGGCAGACGGCCGAAGACGTCGAGCTGGCCGGAGTCTGCATTCCGGCCGGCACTCTGGTGCTGGCCAACACCGCCGCGGCCAACCGCGACGCGAGCGTGTACGACCGGCCCGAGCGCGTCGACATCACCCGCGAGGACCCTCCGGCGATGCTCACCTTCGGCGGCGGTGTGCACTACTGCCTCGGCGCGCACCTCGCGCGCCTGGAACTGACCGAGGCGCTGCGGGTGATCACCCGCCGCATGCCCAACCCCCGCCGCACCGGCCCGGCCCCATGGAAGGCCATCAGCGGAATCACCGGGCCCATGACCCTGCCGCTGGAGTTCGATGTCGCTACTGTTCAGTCATGACTGGCTGGACCGCCGCAGATCTCCCGTCGTTCGCCGAACGGACCGTCATCATCACCGGCGCCAACAGCGGGCTGGGCTTCGTGACCGCCCGCGAGCTGGCGCGACGAGGGGCCACGATCATCATGGCCGTGCGCAACATCCGCAAGGGCGAGACCGCCGCCCGACAGATGGCCGGCCAGGTCGAGGTGCGTGAGCTCGACCTGCAGGAACTGTCGTCGGTGCACCGGTTCGCCGACGGGGTGAGCCAGGCCGACGTGCTGATCAACAACGCCGGCATCATGGCCGCCCCCTTCGCGCTGACGGTCGACGGCTTCGAGACCCAGATCGGCACCAATCACCTCGGCCATTTCGCGCTGACCAACCTGCTGCTGCCCAAGCTCACGGATCGGGTGGTCACGGTGTCGTCGATGGCGCACTGGCCGGGAAGCATCAACCTCGACGACCTGAATTGGCAGCACCGGCGGTACTCGCCGTGGCTGGCCTACAGCCAGTCCAAGCTCGCCAACCTGCTGTTCACCAGCGAGCTGCAGCGCCGCCTGACCGCCGCCGGCTCCCCACTGCGCGCGATCGCCGCCCACCCCGGCTACTCGCACACCAACCTGCAGGGCGCCTCCGGGCGCAAACTCGGTGACACGCTGATGTCGGCCGTCACCCGGGTGGTCGCCACCAACGCCGACTTCGGCGCCCGCCAAACGCTGTACGCGGCGTCCCAGGATCTGCCCGGGGACACCTTCGTGGGTCCCCGCTTCGGCCAGATGGGGCGCACCCAACCGGTTGCGCGCAGCCGCCGCGCCCGGGACACCGCCACCGCCGCGGCGCTGTGGTCGCTGTCCGAGCAGCTCACCAAGACCAAATTTCCCCTCTGAGGTGCGGATGCGCTAACCTGGCCGGGCGTCACGGCGAGGGTGGCTGGCTGACCAGCACCGTTATCGACGGAGACCGACGAATCGTCGCGACCCCGGCCGTGCCCCGACACACAGGCGAGCACACAGGAGCGACACGATGGCCAAGCAAGCACTCAACCAGTTGAAGGTCGCCGTTCGCGGCGAGACCGGCAAGGGCGCGTCCCGGCGAGCCCGCCGCGACGGCAAGATCCCGGCCGTCCTCTACGGCCACGGCACCGACCCGCAGCACCTGGAGCTGCCCGGCCACGACTTCGCCGCGGTGCTGCGCCACGCCGGCACCAACGCCGTGCTGACCCTCGACATCGAGGGCTCCGAGCAGCTGGCCCTGACCAAGTCGCTCGACATCCACCCCATCCGCCGCACCATTCAGCACGCCGACCTGCTGGTCGTGCGTCGCGGCGAGAAGGTCGTCGTCGAGGTCACCGTTGTGGTGGAGGGCGAGGCCGTGCCCGGCACGCTGGTGACCCAGGAAGCCAGCGCCATCGAGATCGAGGCCGAGGCCCTGTCGATTCCCGAGCAGCTGGCGGTGTCGGTCGAGGGCGCCGAGCCCGGCACCCAGTTCACGGCCGGACAGATCACCCTGCCCAGCGGCGTCAACCTGATCTCCGACCCCGAGACCCTGGTGGTCAACGTGGTCACCGCGCCGACGGCAGAGGAGCTCGAAGCCGAGGGCGCGGGCGAGGTCACCGAGGAAGCCGCGGCCGCCGAGGGCGAAGCAGAGGCCGAGGCCGGCGACGACGAGGCCGCCGAAGCCGAGTCCGAGTAGGCGGATCACAACGTGGCCGAGCCGTTGCTGGTGGTCGGCCTGGGCAATCCCGGAGACAACTACGCCCGGACCCGGCACAACGTCGGGTTCATGGTCGCCGACCTGCTCGCGGCCCGGATGGGTTCGAAGTTCAAGGCGCACAAGCGGTCCGGCGCCGAGATCGTCAGCGGCCGGCTCGCCGGGCGCCCGGTGGTGGTGGCCAAGCCGCGCTGCTACATGAACGAATCCGGCCGTCAGGTCGGCCCGTTGGCGAAGTTCTACTCGGTGACACCGGGCGACCTCATCGTCATCCACGACGACCTCGACTTGGACTTTGGGCGCATTCGGCTCAAGATCGGCGGCGGCGAAGGCGGCCACAACGGTCTGCGCTCGGTCGCTAACGCCTTGGGCAGCAAGGATTTTCAGCGGGTCCGCATCGGTATCGGCCGCCCGCCGGGACGCAAGGACCCGGCGGCGTTCGTGTTGGAGGCCTTCAGCGCCGCCGAGCGCGCCGAGGTGCCCACCATCTGCGAGCAGGCCGCCGATGCCACCGAGTTGCTGATCGACGTGGGGCTAGAGCCCGCGCAGAACCAGGTTCACGCCTGGTAGCCCGGCGACCGCGAGCAGACGCGAAAGCACCCGACACGCCGCAGCTTTGCGTGCTTTTGTGTCTGCTCGCCGGGCTAGGTGACCAGGCTGACGGAGGTCGACCGGCGCAGCTTGCCCGACGGCGTCTTCGGAATGGTGCCCGGCCCGAGCACCACGACGTTGCGCGGCCGCACGTCGACCTCGGCCACCACCTCCCGGGCGACCTGGTGCTCGATGCGACGCACCTCGGCCTGGTCCTGGAAGGCGTTGGACTCCACCGCCACGGCGAACGTCTCGCGGGAGTGGCCGGCGTCCAGCCGCACCGCAACGGCGCAGCCGGGCCGCACGCCCTCGACGCGGCAGGCGGCGCGCTCGATGTCGGTGGGATAGATGTTGCGGCCCGCCATGATGATGACGTCCTTGACGCGGCCGCAGACCACGACGTGGCCCTCCTCGGTCAGGTAGCCCAAATCACCGGTGTCATACCAGCCGTTCTCGTCCTGGGCCGAGATGAAACCGCCCATGGTTAGGTAGCCGGGCGTCAGCGACTCGCCGCGCAGCTCGATGACGCCCACGCCGCGGGCGGGCATCACGTCGCCGTTCTCGTCGATGATGCGCGCCTCGAGGTCTTGCAACAGCGGCCCGAGCGTGGCCAGCCGGCGGGTGTTGCCCTTGGTGGCCGGGACGGCGCGGCGCAGCGCGGCCAGCAGGTCGGCGTCGACCTCGTCGACGACCAGACCGGCGTTGCACTCCGAAAACGACACGGCCAGCGTGGTTTCGGCCATGCCGTAGGCGGGCAGGATCGCCGAGGGCCGCAGGCCGAACGGCGCGCCGGCATCCAGCAGGTCCTCGACGTCGGCGGGTTCGACGGGCTCGGCGCCGGACAGCGCGAACCGCAGTGTGGACAGGTCGAAGTCGCCGGGCTTGGCGTTGCGGCGCAACCGCTTGGCCAGCAGCGCGTAGGCGAAGTTGGGCGCCGCGGTCATGGTGCCCTTGTACTTGTCGATGAGCTTGGCCCACAGCAGCGTGTCGCGCAGGAAGTCCATCGGGGTGACCTTGACCAGCTCGGCGCCGAAGTACATGGGGATGGTCAGGAAGCCGACCATGCCCATGTCGTGGAAGCAGGGCAGCCAGCTGACCATGACGTCCTTGGTGACGTCGTACTGGGCGCCGATGAACATCGCCTCGGCGTTGGAGTAGATGTTGCGGTGGGTGATCTGCACCGCCTTGGGGGATCCGGTGGACCCCGACGTCAGCTGCATCAGCGCGAGCGCGTCCTCGCCGACCTCGACGGGGTCGATCGGCTCCGCGGCGAGCAGGTCAGCGACGGTGACGACCTGGATTCCCTTCTCCTGCAGCACCGGAATGGCCACCAGGAAGGGCTCCGAGACGACGACGGCCTTCGCCTCGATCATGCCGATGACGTTCATGGTGTCCTCGGCCCACACGGCCAAGTCCGTGCGCGGCGTGGGCTGGTGCAGCATGGTCAGGCTGGCCCCGCGCATCCACAGGCCCTGCGCCGTCGGCGCGATCTCCACCGGATAACCGGCGAGCACGCCGACCGCGTCGCCGGGCCCGATGCCGGCGGCGGCCAGGCCGCCGGCGATGCGGCGCGCGCGCTCGTGGACCTCGCCCCAGGTGTGGCGGACCGGTTCGTGGGGTTCACCGGTGACCATGCCCGTCGTCGCGGACCGGGCATTGCGGTACATCTTCTCGGTAAACCTGCTCACAGAGTCCTCCTCGGTTCCAGCCCTCGTCCCAACGCCCGGAATCTCATGTTCCGCCCGGTGGCCAACACTTCGCCGCAAGCACGTAAACACGGTTGGGCGGCGGTTAGGTCTCGGATCGATGATGCGTCCACACCCGCCATGACGAGGCGGCGGTCGCCGGCCCGATGAGCGCGAAACGGGCCCGGGAAAACTCGGCGGGGCCCATGAATTAATCGTCCGCCGGAGCGCCCGGCGGACGATGCAATTAAGTGATCTTGCTCAACGGATCCCGTCACCGCGGATCATCTTAAACTCCTCTTAGGGACGCGCCAAACCAATGCGCAAAATGGGAAAAGATTCACACTTCGGTGGGCGCGGGAACCACGCGCGCGCCGGCCACCGGCCCGCTGGCCACCCGCACCGTGCGGCACACGCCCGCCCCGGACACCTCGGTGCCGACGTCGACCGCCGCGGCCGCCGACGCGCACAGGAAGGCGCACGTCGGGCCCGACCCGGACACGATGCCTGCCAGCGCCCCGGCCGCCACCCCCGCGCGCAACGTCCGGCGCAGCCCCGGGTTCAGGCTCACGGCCGCCGCCTGCATCTCATTGCCCAGCAGCGGGGCCAACCGCTCGGCATCGCCGGCGGCCAGGGCGGCCAGCACCGGCCCGGGCGCGGGCAGCCGCGGCGGATCGCCCGCCTCGCGGAGCCGGTCCAATTCGGTGAACACCGCCGGCGTCAGCAGCTCTCCGTCGGCGAACGCCAGTACCCAATGAAAGGTGTTGCGGGACAACACCGTCGCCAACTCCTCGCCGCGACCGGTGCCCAACGCGGTGCCGCCGTGCAGCGCGAACGGCACATCGCTGCCTAACCGCGCGGCCAGCATGCGCAGGTCGCGGCGGGGCACGTTGAGTTCCCACAGCGAGTTCATCGCGACCAGCACGGCCGCCGCGTCGGCGCTGCCCCCGGCCATGCCGCCGGCCACCGGAATGGATTTGTCGATCATGATCGACACGTCCGGCGCCCGGCCGACGTGTTCGGCCATCAGCTCGGCGGCCTGCCAGGCGAGGTTGCGTTCGTCGGTGGGCAGCTTCTCGGCGCCCTCGCCGACGATGTCGAGCGACAGCACGTCGGCGTTGCGGACCGTCACCTCGTCGAGCAGCGACACGGCCTGAAAAATCGTGTTCAGGTCGTGGTAGCCGTCCTCGCGGCGGTCACCGACCGCCAAGTAGAGGTTGACTTTTCCGGGCACCCGAACGGTGACCGACCCGGTGGGCACCCACTGCGCGGCGGTATTGCCGTCAGACATTCTCAGCCACCGCAGCAGACTATCGCTGCTCGGAGCCAACCACACGCAACGGCGCCTTCGGCGGCTTACCGTCAGCCGGCCGAGGCGCCCTGTTCGGCGATGCGGGGAGTCGCCTCGGGCGTGGCGTGGGATCGATCCGCGGAGCGCTGCAGCAACCGCACGAAGTCGTCGATCGACAGCGTCTCGCCGCGGCGCGCCGGGTCGATGCTGGCCGCCAGCAACCGATCCGCCGATTCGTTGCCCGAGCCGGCCCAGTCCACGAACGCGTTGCGGCACGTCTTGCGGCGCTGCCCGAACGCGATGTCGATCAGTGCGAAGACCTGGCGCCGGAAGCCCTCGTCGGTGGGCCATGGCGAGGTCGCGTACCGGTCGATGCGTACCAGCCCGGAGTAGACCCGCGGGATCGGCCAGAAGACCGTCGGCGACACCATGCCGCAACGACGAACCTGGCCAAAAAAGCGCACCTTGACGCTGGGCACGCCGTACTCCTTGCCGCCGGGCTCGGCGGCCAGCCGCTCGGCGACCTCGGCCTGCACCATCACCGTCATGGTGCGAATGGACGGGAACTCGGCGAGCAGGTGCAACAGCGCCGGGACGGCGACGTTGTACGGCAGGTTCGCGACCACGGCGGTCGGCCCAGTGGCCACCTCGTCGCGGCGGAGGGTCAGGACGTCGCGGTTGATCACCGTCAGACGCTGGCTCTCGCTGTTGGAATGCTCGGCGACGGTCTGGGGCAGCCGTTCGGCCAGCACCGGGTCGATCTCGACGGCCGTCACGGCGGCGCCACGGTCGAGCAGGGCCAGGGTCAGCGACCCCAGACCCGGCCCGACTTCCAGGACGTGATCAGCCCGGCTGAGCCCGGAGGTCGAGACTATCCGGCGCACCGTGTTGGCGTCGTGGACGAAATTCTGGCCCAGCGATTTCCGTGGCCGAAATTCGAGTTCTTTGGCCAACCGCCTGATCTCGGTGCGCCCGAGTAGCCGGATGGTCAGCGCGCACCAGCTCTTCCGCTGCACACTGGCCACGCACCCCAACCCTGGCGCTCACGGGTCACCTCGGCGACGGTGATCTGCTCCTCGCGGGTGGCGAGGTCGGCGCGGGCGGCGAACCGCAACCCGCCGTTTCGCTCCCACGTGCCCTGGTCGAATTGCACACCGCCGTAGTACCCGTTTCCGGTGTTGATAGCCCAGTTTCCGCCGGCTTCGCAACCCGCGATCGCGTCCCAGATGGAGCCGTCGCTGACCGGAGGCACCTCGGTGCCGGGCTTGGTGCCGATGCGGACCACCGAGTCGCGGGCGGGCGTGATCACCGTGTTGGCGATCGGCAGCCGGCCGGTCTCGACGCCGTTGACCGTGGCCACCGAGAAGGTGACGTCCTGCGTGCCCGGGCTGCCTGGATCCTCGACGACCTGGCGGCTCATGTTCAGGCCCGGATCTTCGATGCGACGGGCGTTGGGGGGCAGCGGGATCCGCTCGGTCACCTGCTGGATCCGGTTACGCGTCACCTGAACTTCCATGCCGTCGACGATGGGCGCCGACGCGGCCGGCACCACCTGGTCGCTGTCGAGCAGCGGCGCGCCGGCGGCGCTCAGCAGGCCGGCGACGTTCGGTGCCGCCAGGTGCACCGTGCGGATCGCACCCGCGTCGTTGATGCGGACGGTCTTGGCACTGACGACGGGCAGCGCCATCCCGGCCAGCGGAACGCGGCTGCCGCGGTTGGCCGCGGCCGGGGCGGTGTCGGTCATCGCCAGCTGGGCCAGCGCCTCGTCGACGGTGGAAGCGGTGGTCCACACCTGCTTGGTGTCATGGCCGTCCAGCGAGATCTGCAGGGGGCGGCTGCGCCGCAGCACGATCTTGCTGGCGTCGTGCACCGTGACATCACCGGCGGGGTACAGGTCGTCACGCTCGTCGATGGCGAAACCGTTCTCTTCGACGACGTCGATGACCCGGGACTTCATGGTGGTGACCTTCATGGCCACCCCGTCGACGGTCAGCGTGACCGTCTTGCACACCGATACCGCGTATCCGCCCGCGAGTGCCAGGACTACCAGCAGCCCTCCGACCACGAGCCGCAACATCGGCGAAGGATTCTGATGAAGTTTTGTCAATACACTCAACGCGCGTTACCCAACCCTCAACAACCCACTCATTCGGCAGCAAGTCACAAATTAAGGGCCCGTAGGCCCAACCGTTCGATCACAAGACGGTAACGAACCGGTCAAGGTTGGGCAACTCCGACGCGGCGAATTTAAACCAAATCGCCTGGTCGTTTACCTCACACTGTGACCAATCCGTACACCCGTTGAGCATTATTCGTCGTTATCTCGGCCAGCTCTTCCGGGTGGCGATCCACCAGCTCGGCGATCGCCCGAACAGTATAAGGAAGGCAATACGGTTCATTCGCCGTCCCCCGATAGGGATGGGGTGTCAAGAATGGCGCATCGGTCTCCACCAACAGCTGTTCAGGCGGTATCAGCGGAACGGCTTCGCGCAGCGCGTGCGCGTTGCGGAAACTCGCGGTGCCCGACAGGCTCAGCAGCCACCCGGCGTCCACGCAGCGGCGGGCCATGGCCGCATCCGAGGAAAAGCAGTGGAAGATCACGGCGTCCGGGGCGCCCTCGGCCGCCAGCACGTCGAGCACGTCGGAGTCGGCGTCCCGGTTGTGGATCATCAGCGGTTTGCCGCAGCGCTTCGCCAGGTCGATGTGCCAGGCGAAGGCCTCCCGCTGCACGGCCGGCTCCGCGCAACCGTCCAGCCGCCCCGGCCAGTAGAGGTCCAGGCCGGTCTCGCCGACGGCCACCACCCGGGGATGGGCCACCAGTCGCTCGATCTGGGCGCGCGCGGCGTCGTCGAGCGCGCCGGCCCGGGTGGGGTGCAACGCCACCGCGGCATAGACCCGTGGGTCCCACTCGGCCGCGCGCGTGACCCAGCGCGCCGAGTCCAGGTCGTCGGCGATCGTGACGACCGCGCCAACCCCGACCGCCGCGGCGCGGTCCACGATGGCCCGCACCCCCTCGGCGTCGGCGGCGCCACACGCGTCCAGGTGCGTGTGCGCATCGACGAGCGGGCGCAACGGCTCGGGGGCCGGGGGCGGCTGACGTTTGGAGCTCACGCGCACACAATATGGGCCCCCAAATAAGGTTGAGGGCGATGAGGCCCTATTACGTCACCACCGCGATCACCTACCCCAACGGCGATCCGCACATCGGGCACGCGTACGAGTACATCGCGACCGACGCGATCGCCCGGTTCAAGCGGCTCGACGGGTTCGATGTGCGGTTCCTGACCGGCACCGACGAGCACGGCCTCAAGATGGTCGAAACGGCGGCGGCCGAGGGCATCCCGACGGCCGAGCTGGCCCGGCGCAACTCCGATGTGTTCCAGCGGCTGCAGGAACGGTTGAACATCTCCTTCGACCGGTTCATCCGCACCACCGATCCCGACCACCACGAGGCGTCCAAGGAGCTCTGGCGCCGGATGTCGGCCGCCGGTGACATCTACCTGGACACCTACTCCGGGTGGTATTCGGTGCGCGACGAACGGTTCTTCGTCGAATCGGAGACCGAGCTCCTCGACGACGGGACCCGGCTGGCCACCGAGACGGGCACCCCGGTGACGTGGACCGAGGAGCAGACGTACTTCTTCCGGCTCTCGGCCTACACCGACAAGCTGCTGGCCCACTACGAGGCGAACCCGGATTTCATCCGACCCGACGTGCGGCGCAACGAGGTGGTCAGCTTCGTCTCGGGCGGGCTGCGCGACCTGTCCATCTCGCGCACCTCATTCGACTGGGGCGTGCAGGTGCCCGAGCACCCCGACCACGTGATGTACGTCTGGGTCGACGCGCTGACCAACTACCTGACCGGGGTCGGCTACCCGGACACCGAATCGGAACGGTTCCGGCGCTATTGGCCGGCCGACTTGCACATGATCGGCAAGGACATCATCCGGTTCCACACCGTGTACTGGCCGGCTTTTCTGATGTCGGCCGGAATCGAGCTGCCGCGAAGGGTTTTCGCGCACGGGTTCCTGCTCAACCGCGGCGAGAAGATGAGCAAGTCGGTGGGCAACGTGGTCGACCCGATCAACCTGATCGACACGCTCGGCGTCGACCAGGTGCGCTATTTCCTGCTGCGCGAGGTTCCGTTCGGCCAGGACGGCAGCTTCAACGAGGACGCCATCGTCACGCGGATCAACTCCGACCTGGCCAACGAGCTCGGCAACCTGGCGCAGCGGTCTTTGTCGATGATCGCCAAGAACCTCGACGGGGTCGTTCCCGAACCCGGCGAGCTGATCGCCGCCGACACCGAATTGCTCGCGACGGCCGACGGTTTGTTGGAACGCGTCCGGGCCAATTTCGACGCGCAGGCGATGCACCTGGCCCTGGAAGCGATCTGGCTGATGCTCGGCGAGGCCAACAGGTACTTCTCGGCGCAGCAACCCTGGGTGTTGCGCAAGAGCGAGTCCGAGGCCGATCAGGCGCGGTTCCGCACCGTCTTGTACGTCACCTGCGAGGCGGTGCGCATCGCCGCGCTGCTGGTGCAGCCCGTCATGCCCGACTCGGCCGGCAAGCTGCTGGATCTGCTCGGGCAGGCGCAAGACCAACGAGCGTTTGCCGCGATCGGCACGCGCCTGGCGCCCGGCACGGCGCTGCCCGCTCCGACCGGGGTGTTTCCCCGCTACCAGGTCGAGTGAGCGGACCGCTCAACGCCGCGTGACCAGCGGTCGAAGACCCGGACAATTCGGTTGAAGAGCAAGCGAGTTCGGCGCCACGGCCAATTCATCGGGAACGCTTTGGACAAATGTGTCCAACATAACTTCTGGCATAGACCATAATCTTCGGTGTGGAACGACGCCAGAACAGGCAACAGAGCCAATCGCCGATGACGACCTTGAAGGAGCTGCCCGCACTGGTTGTGCTGGAGCGGATCCCGGTTCCGGTGCTGGCGATCGGAGACGACGGCAGTATCTTGTTCGCCAACACCGCATTTGCCGACATGATGGGTTACGAGCCGGAAGAGACCCTGTCGCTGCGATTCGAACAGATCTTCCATCAGGCCCCCGCCTCGGATTCGCTGTTGGCGACGGTGCACGCGCTGGCGAACATGGTCGTCGAACTGGCGCACAAGGACGGCTCGGTGGTGCGCGCGATGATGAGCAAGTCCGCCGTACGACGGGTGGACGATCAGTTCGCCCTCGCGGCGTTCCAGGATCTGACCGAACAGCTCTGGGAAGAGGCGCGCTAGCGCCGCTGACCCTTAGCGGCGGCCGGCCGCGCCGGGCTTGTGCCGCCGCCGCGGCAGGCCGCCGCAGACCGTGAGCCGGAAATGGTCGAACGTGGCGTTGCCGCCGACCGCCAGCCGCGGCAAAGCCAGCGGGTCGCAGCCGCGATCGGCGAATCCCGGTGTGGTGGACAGCGCCCAGCGCACCCCGCGGCGGCGCAAGACATCCTTGGCCCGGTCATCGAAATCCTGCGGCCGGCCATTAGGGTAGGCGAAAACCCTTGGCGTTGAGCCGGTCTCACGTTCGATCGCTACACAGGAATCGGTGATCTCCCGTTCGACCTTGTCGTCGCCACACCGGGCAAGGATGGGGTGGGTCACCGTGTGCGGATACAGCCTCACCAGCGGGTCACCGGCCATGTCCCGCACCTGCTCCCAGGTGAGCATCCGGAACGGGCCGGCGTCCCCGTCGTCGCGGTACCCGAGCGCGGCCAGGACCTCATCCAGCACGGCGACGCGTTCGGTGTCGCCGAGGTTCTTCAGCGCCTCCACCGCCGCCGCGTAGACCCGGCCGCGCCTGGCGTCGCCGTCGAGCGAACGCGTCCCCAATTTCAGTGCGGCCAAGTCGACTTCGGCCACCGCGGTGCGGGCGATCGCCAGCCACAGCCGGTCGGGCCACAATGTTTCGCCGGTGCCGATCGGACCCGTCGCCAGGAACACCGACGCGGGCAGGTTCAACTCGCGCAGCACCGGCAGAGCGTGGGTCGCGAGGTTGCCGGTGCCGTCGTCGAACGTGATCGCCACCGCGAGTGGCGGCAGCGTCCCGTCGGCAAGGGCCGCCAGGGCCTCCTCGAGCGCGAGGACGTTGAAGTGCTTGCGCAGGTACTCCAATTGGCGGCGGTACATCGCCATCCCGCCGACATGCCAGCAGGGCGGCGACAGCGGCGCGTCTTCCACGCCGTGGAACATCACGATGGCGAGCGCGTCGCGATGTCGTCGCCGGGTGAGTGCCGGGACACCGGCGGCGCACAGCGCTGCGGCTGCGATGCTCCTGACGGCGGGGCGGATCTCGATGTCCCTGATTCGCGCCATCGACGGTCAAACGCTATCGGCGCCGCCATGATTCGCGCCTGACCCGCCACAGGATCACCCCGGCGCCGACGATGGCCACCGCCACCCAGCCCGCGCCGAACCAGTACAGCCAGTCGAGGTTGGAATGGCTCGCCGATCCCCCGGCCGAGGCGCCGGCGGCCAGCGGCGGGTGGTCGACGGTCACCGGGTCTTGCCCGGGCACCGACACCACCGCGACACCCTTGAGCCGCTGCCAGTGTTTGTTGTTGTCGCTCTTGAGCCACCTGATCAGCTCGTCGAGCTGCCCGGGCGCGCCGTTGGACGTCGCGATCAGCAGCGACCGCCCGTGGTTGAAAACCGTTTGCAGAGAAGCGAACCGCAGCACCGGGTCCAGTGTGAGCTTGGCCGGCTTGTCACCGGGGCCGACGGCGCTGACGGTGATCGGGCCGCTAGGCCCCGCGGCCACCGGCAGCGCCACCTCGGACTGGTTCCACCCGTCGGCGGAAATCAGCAGTGCGGGATCGGAGGAGTCGATCGCCTGTTTGATACCGGTGACAGTGGTGTCGATCGGTATCGAGCTGATTCGCTGCAGGCCCACCACAATGTCGAGCGCGCGCACGGTGTCGACGAACGAGTGCTCGGCGATGCCGACCTGGACGCGGGGCATCAGGGTTTGGGGCATCGACTGAAAACCGTCGGGCACCGGCGGCGCGGCGGGGCTGCTCTCAACCGTGCTGTCGCCGTTGATGTTCAGGGTGAGCAGTTGATTTCCCGGTCCGGCGGTGTAGAAGTCGCCGCAGTGTCCGACATTGCTCGCCACGTCGAGTACCAACTCGAGGTTGGTGTAGCGCTGCAGCAGCCGGTCGGGCACGTCGATCCAGCGGTCGATGGTGCCGTGGCCGTCGGTGGGCCAGTGGTCGATGGTTTCCGGGCCGATCGTCACCGCGATCTGGCCGACGCCGTTGTTCGACGTCGGGGTGTAGGACCCCTGCAGATGCACCCGCACCGAGTGGATGGATCGGCCAAACCTGGTCTGGTCCACTCCGATCGACACCCGCGGTTGCAGTGAGGTCGAGTTGGCGAAGGGCTGTCCGAGCTCGCGCAGCGAGGCGGTATTGCCGGGCAGTTGCACCTTGGGCTTCGGCGAATCCAGCGTGGCCTTGGCCGACAGGGCCAGCTCCGACACGTCGCTGAACAACGCGGCCGTGTCCGAGTCGTCGGTTCGGTTCAACGGCCCCGACATCAACAGCCACGGCACACCGGAGGAGCCTTGCAGCGAAAGCCCGTTGTCCGGGCCCTCTTTGACGACGATCTGGCGCTCCAGCGATTGCGGCGGGGCCGGGGGCGCGGCCTGGCCTTCCTGCAGGGGGATTACCGCGATGTCGGGAACCTGCTTGCCGTAGTGCGCGGCGGCGGAGGCGGCGAGCTGAATTGCCGTGTCGGACTCCGCCGTCGAGGGCGACTGCGGCAGATAGATGCTCAGCTTCCGCAGCACCGGCGGCAGGAAATGGGCCACGGTGGTCGGCGGCAATTCGGCCCCGGTGTAGGTGACGGTTCCGTTGGTCAGCCGCAGGGGGCTTTCCTGATACAGGCAGTATCCGTCCACCGGAACCAGGTATGCGTGCACGGTGACCGTCAGCCAATTGTCGTTGACTTCCGCGCCCGCCAACGGGATCGCGATCGGTGTCTGGTCGGCGGTGGGCAGGTTCAGCCTGGCAAGGGTGCGCTCCCCCTGCGTCACGGTGATCATCCCCGACCGCAGATTGATCGGCAGCTCGACCGTCGTATTCAAAGCGGCCGGCGTCAGGCCGTGCAGCACCGGCACGGTCAGCTGCTGGCTGCTCGTCAGCCCCCAGAATTCCAGGGTGGAGGCGGACCCGACGTCGAGCAGCGACAGGGTCGTCGTCGAGTCCGTCGACGGGGCCGGGTCGGCCGGCGCAGCCCATGATGCCGGAGCGCTCATCAGCAAGAATCCGACGACACCGGCCAGCGCAATTACTCGACCGAGAGATTTCCGGTATATCACCGGAACAGTATGCATTGTTGAAAGCGCTTCAACCCCAATAACGGAATCGCCGTCGTGGCGACCGCGAAAAGGTATCTCGCAACGCCTCTTCGAGATCCCGCGGCGCCTCGGCACCGGCTATGGGCGAAATCTAATCGGTTTGCGATTCCGCGGTGGCGTCCTCGCGGGACGCCCTGGCCGCGGCATGACGCATTTCTTCGCGCCGGAGGAATTGCTGAAAGTAGGGCAGCGATGCCTCGGAGACGACACCGGGAAGCAGCAGGTTCCAGATCTGATGCAGGCGCTCGGTGGGGTCGCCGACGATGTTGCCGATCCTGCCGTGGCTGGATATCGCGTTGGCTACCAACCGCGCCCCGAAGATGGTGCCGATGACCGACGCGCTGAGCACGTCGGGGTCGATTTCGTTGCGGAGGTCTCCCTCTTTGATCGCCCGCCGAGCCTCTTGCGCCGTCTCCAGCATCAAGTTGGCGTAGAACCGCGAGGCCGCGGCGTTGAATCCGCTTAACGCCGTGGCCAATTGCGCGGCCGCGCGGGCCATTTTGTCCGAGCTCAGCACCTCCACGATCGTGAACGTGCCGTGCAGCAGGTTCTCCAGCCCGGGCGACGACGATCCGCAGACATTGCGGAAAGCGCTGAGAAGGGTGTCGGAGCCTTCCTCGATGATGTTCGACGCCAACGATTCTTTCGAATCGAAATGGTGATAGAGGGCGCCCTTGGTCATTCCGGTCCGCTCGATGATGGTGCTCCAACCGGCGGCGGCATACCCGACGTCACTGAACACTTCGATGGCGGAGTCGAGGATCTTCCGGCGGGTGGCTTCAGAGCGAACTTGGCGCGCCATGGTGCACGCACCTCCGGGATCTCATCGGATGCGCAGAGCGCTCATCTGGTTTCACATTGCCCGCAAGACGGCTCACAGTATCAGTCGTTACAACGATCCGACCGTGCAAACTGCCCGCGCCGTTACTGGTCGTCGGCATCCGCTGAACTGGTGGTGATGGCGAGCGCCGCACGCCGCCTGAGGAATTGGCGGAAGTATTCGGTGCGGTCCGCTTGCAGAATCCCGGTCAGCAGCAAAGACCAGCACTTCTCCAGGTCGCGCAGGAACCGCTCGGGGTCGTCCAGGTCGCTGGTTTTGCGCAGCCCCATGTGCAGCGAAACCATCAGGCGGCCGATGTCCTGCGGGTCACACTCGTCGTTGATATCGCCCTCGGCCTTGGCCTGCTCGGCGACCCTGCCCAGGGCTTTGATCCACTGATCGAACAACTTCGCCTGCAGCCCGTCCGAGAGGCCGACCGACTCCATCAGATTCAGTCCCGACCTGACGGCATCGGTCTTGATGTCCTTGATGGCGATCAGATACGAGAAGTCGATCAGGGTCTCGAGGCCCGAGAGGCCGCGCGTCATCAGTTCTTGCACGGCGACGGCGCCGGCTTCGGTCTGGCTGTCGATGATCGCGACGGCCAGGGCGTGCTTCGACTTGAAGTGGAAGTACATGGCGCCCTTGGTCAGCTCGGCCTCGGCGAGGATGTCGTCGAGACCGACGTCGTGGTAGGGGCGCCGGGCGAACTGGTGGGATGCGGCCCGCAGGATCTGTTGCCGGGTCGCGTCCGCTCGTCCGTCAGTCGAATGGGTCGTCATAACACTCGCGAGCTCAGGTACCCCGCGGCGCGGGTTGGGCGCCGCCGTTTCGGCCGAGGCCGACGCCGCGGGCCGTTTCGCCCGCCGTTACGTCGTCGAACGCCTTGCTCATGCAGGGCACAACTACCTCGGTTCTTCAGGGGTGGGAGCGAACACGCACCCGTGTCGCTCAAGACATGTAGCCCACTCCAGAGGTTAGCAGTCATACGGCTGTCCCGTTTGACGCGTGCGTAAATACCTGAGGTCTAGATCACACGGTATTGTCAAACCATTGGTATGTTTTGTACGCTATTGTCAGATCGTCAGTTTGGTAACGGCCTAAACATCGTCTCGACCGTCTGCACCGCATAAGGGGAAGCACATGTCGTTCGTCACGGCGAACCGCTGGTCACAGGCCTCAACCGGCCGACGGACCACGGCTGACCAGCGGATTGTCGACGCACCGACGATCGCCTCCACCTCTCCCGCCGCCGGCGCCGCGTCGGCCCGGCAGCCCGTCACGGTCTGAAATGATCGATTTCGGAGCGCTTCCGCCGGAGATCAACTCCATCCGGATGTACACCGGACCCGGCCCGCTTTCGCTGATCGCCGCCGCGGTGGCCTGGGACGGCCTGGCCGCCGAATTGCATGCCGCATCGAGTTGCTACCGCACGGTTATCGCGGGCCTGACCACCCAGCGCTGGATGGGCCCGTCGTCGCTGGCGATGGCCTCCGCGTTCGCGCCGTACATGGCGTGGACGGCCGGGGCCGCCGCCCGGGCAGCGGAATCGGCCGGTCAGGCGCGGCTCGCCGTGGAGGTCTACGAAGCCGCCTTCGTGGCGACGGTCCCCCCGCCGGCGGTCGCGGCCAACCGGGCGCAGCTCGCGATGCTGGTCGCGACCAACTTCTTCGGCCAGAACGCGGCGGCGATCGCGGCCACCGAGGCCGAGTACGGCGAAATGTGGGCGCAGGACGCCGCGGCGATGTACGAGTACGCCGCGGGCTCCGCGGCCGCGTGCTCGGTGACCCAGTTCAACCCGGCGCCCAAGATGACCAACGAGAGCGGGATGGCCGAGCAGGCCGCGACGGTCGGGCGGGTCACCGCGCAAACCGAGCAGGCAAACCTCGCCCAGGTGGTGTCGAAGGTGCCCACCACGCTGCACCAGCTTTCCTCGCCGATGAAGTCCAGCGTCTCCATGCTGACCGACACCGGCAGCGACGTCGGCACCACCCTCGGAACCACCGGGAGCACGGCGACCGACTCGTCGATCATGACGGGCCTCGCGTCGGGTATACCCGGCGCCATTCCCAGCGCGTTCTCGGCGGCGGCCACCCCGCTGTATGGGATGTCCTCCATCCTCGGCATGGCCCAAACCGCACAGGGCTTGGCGAATGCCGCCAGCAGCGGGGCCGCGGCCGCGGTGTCGGGGGCAGCCAGCGCGGCGAGCTCCGGCGCGGGCGCGCTCGGATCGCTCGGCTCGATCGGCTCGGGTGTCTTCGGCAGCCTCGGCAGCGCCGCGTCGCTGGGCCCGCTGGCCGTGCCGGCGAGCTGGACGAGCGTGATCCCGGCCGCCAACAGCGCCGTCTCCGCGCTGCCCGCGATCAACCTCGCCGGCGCGAACGTGCCCCCCAGCGTCATGGGGTCGTTGCCGCGCCTGGCGGCCGCGACGGGCAAGTCGCTCGGACCCCGATACGGCGTTATCCCGACCGTGATGACCCGCCCGCCGGCCGCCGGATACGCGTAAACCCACGCATGAGCGCAACGGTTTTCCAGGCCCGGTAGTCAAGAAGGAGCGGTAAGTGAAATACACGCCCACCAAGGTCGCCGGGGTGACCGTCATCGATTTAGAAATCCACCGTGACCATCGCGGGTTCTCCTCACGGACGTTCTGCGCCAGGGACTTCACCAATCACGGGCTGAATTTCGATGTCTCGCAGACGAATATCGTCTTCAACTACACCCGGGGCACCGTGCGTGGGCTGTACCGTCAGGTGCCGCCACACGCCGAGGCCAAGCTCGTCCGCTGCACGCGCGGCGCCATCGCCGCCGTCGCGGTCGACGTCCGTCCCGACTCGCTGACCTATGGCGACCACGTGATGGTCGACTTGAGCGCCGACGACCACCGGACGCTGTACCTGCCGCCCTACGTTGCGCATGGCTTCCAGACTCAGGTCGACGACACCGAGGTCAGCTACCAGGTCAGCGGGGACTACGCGATGACCGACGAGCAGGGGATCCGTTGGGATGACCCCGAATTCGGCATCTCGTGGCCCATTCCGGTCACGGTCATCTCGGAGCAGGACGCGAGCTGGCCCGCACGCAAACCCAGATTGGTTCCAGTGGAACAGGTGGCGACATGCATCAGTCGGTAATGATTCGCAACACCGTGGACATCATGCCCAGCCGCCGACCGGTTAAGCCCTGGCCCGCGGACACGACCGCGGTGCGCCGCGGCGACACCAACGGCTCCCCGGCAACCGCCGCTCCGGCGTCCTCGGCCGGCGGCAACGCGTTGCGGCGCTGGCAGGATCAGTACTCGCAGTACCTGCGGATCAGCGACTCGGTGATCGTCTGCGCGTCGGTGCTGTTGGCTCAGTATGTCCGGTTCGGGGAGATCGCGAACACCTCGGGTTACTCGGACCCGACGATGACGCTGTTCTCCTTCCTCTTCGCGGCACTGTGGCTGTCGGCCCTCGCGGTGTTCCAGACGCGCTCGAGCCGGATCATCGGGGCGGGCATCGAGGAGTACCGGCGGATCGGCACGGCATCCTTCTGGACATTCGGGATCATCGCGATGGTCACGCTGCTTGCCAAGGTCGATCTGGCCCGCGGCTATCTGGCCATCGCGCTGCCCGTCGGGACGCTGGCGTTGTTGGGAAGCCGCAGCGGGTGGCGCAAGCACGTCAACCGCAAGCGGGCCGACGGCCATTGCCAGACCCGGGTTTTGGCGATCGGCGACCGCCAGGCGGTGACCCACCTCGCGCACGAACTGGCCCGCAATCCGCTGGCCGGCTGCATCGTGGTCGGTGTCTGCATCCCCGGTTATGGTCCGGGCCGCGGCAACACGCTGACCATCGGCGGCCGGGAAATCCCGATCCTGGGCGACCAGACGCATGCGGCCACCGCTATCGCCAGCTGCGGCGCGGACACAGTGGCGCTGACGCAGACGGATCACTTTGGGATGCACGGGATCCGAGAGCTGATGTGGCAGCTCGAGACGATGGACGTCGACCTGGTGGTGTCCCCTGGCGTGATGGACGTGACCGCGGCGCGCCTGACGCTGCGCCTCACCGCGGGCCTGCCCCTGCTGCACGTCGACAAGCCGCAATACGAAGGGGCACACCGCTTTCAGAAGCAGGCCTTCGACTTCCTGTTCTCGCTGGCGGCGCTGGTCGCCACCGCGCCCATTCTCATCGCTGCTGCCATCGCCATCAAGCTGACCAGCAGGGGGCCCGTCTTCTACCCGTCGGAACGCATCGGCGTCGACGGAAAGCCCTTCACGATGCTGAAGTTCCGCACCATGACCGACGGGGCGGACACCCAGCTCGAGCAACTGCTGTCACTCAACGAGGGCGCCGGCGGCATGCTGTTCAAGATGCGCGACGACCCCCGGGTCACCCCCATCGGCAAAATCCTTCGCCGCTACAGCATCGACGAGCTGCCCCAGTTCATCAACGTCCTCAAAGGCGACATGAGCGTCGTCGGGCCGCGGCCTCCGTTGCGGCGCGAGGTCGACAACTACGAAAACGACGTGAAGCGCCGGTTGCTGGTCAAGCCCGGAGTCAGCGGACTGTGGCAAGTGAGCGGCCGTTCGGACCTTTCCTGGGAAGAGTCGGTGCGGCTGGATCAGTCCTACGTCGACAACTGGTCGATGTCAGGCGATCTGGTGATTATCGCCAAGACGGTGAAAGCGGTACTCACAAGCCACGGAGCCTACTAGGCTCGCGAGCCATGACTGAGCCGACGGCAGCCGATGCGGTGGTGCCGTCGGTGCCGCTCACCCGGATGGCGCACGCGTTCTCGATCCAGTTGATCTGCCGCGCTCTGGGCATGCTGGCCTCGGTGGTCTCGGTGGCCATGACCGCTCGCTATCTGGGGCCCGGGCGTTACGGCCAACTCTCCATCGCGGTGCTTTTCATCGCCATGTGGACGAGCCTGGCCGATCTCGGCATTGCAACGGTGATCGTGCGCCGGGTGACCTCCGGCCGCGGCGATCTGGAGCGCCTGGTGCGCATCAACAGCGGCCTGGCCCTGATCTATTGCGTGCCACTGGCGGTGCTGGCCGCCGTCTCCGGATTGCTCATCTATCACGACCCCGAGGTGCGAGTGATGCTCGTCGTGCTCTCGGGAGCGTTGCTGATGCAGACCATGGTGACCCGTTTCGAGCCGGTATTTCTTGCCACCGTCCGATTCTCGGCGGTGGCCATCTCCGACGTCGCCGCCCGAACGGGCACGCTGGCCATGGTCGCCTGCCTGGTTGCGATGCGGTCGGACGTCATCTGGTTCGCCGTCGCGCAGCTGATCCCGCCCGCCGTGCAGCTGCTGATCCAGGGCGCCGCGGCGACGCGGCAAATCTCGGTGCGCCCGATCTTCGCACCGCACGAGGCGGCCGACCTGTTACGGGAAAGCCTGCCGCTGATCGGTTTCCTGGTGGTCGGCCTGCTGTACTGCCGCGCCGACGGCGTGATCCTGTCCTTGCTGAGCACGCATTCCGAAGTCGGGGTGTACGGGCTGGCCTTCACGGTCGCGTTCAACACCATCGTGGTCTCGCTGATCTTTCACAAGTCGACGCTGTCGACGGCCACCGAGCTGTTTTCGCGTGACGTCGCCGCCTTCGCGGGATTTCTGCGCCGCAGCGTGGAGCTGATGTGTTTTGTGGCGGTACCCGTGGCCACCGTCGGGGCGCTGCTGTCCGGACCGCTGATCGCGTTCTTCGGCGACAAAGCGTTCGTCGAGCGCGGCACGCCGACGCTGGCGCTGCTGTTCGTCGCGGCGGCCCTGCGTTTCGTCGGCGGCACCCTTGGCCAGGGATTGGTCGCCAGTCATCATCAGCGGATCCTGTTCTGGTTGACGATGGCCACCCTGGTGCTCAACGTCGCACTCAACCTCAGCCTTGCGGGGCGGTACGGTGCGGTAGGGCCGGGCGTCGCGCTGGTGTGCACGGAGTTCTTCAACATGATGGTCAGCACCTGGTGGTTGCGCCGTCACTGCGGCTACCGCACGCCGATGCTGTTCGTGCTGCGGTTGCTGATCCCGACGGCAGCGAGTGTGGCTGTGGCGCTGCTACTTTCGGGGCATCACGTCGTCGTGGTCCTGCTCGCCGCCGCGGCGGCCTACCTGGCCACCAGCGCCGTCGCGGGCCCGCTCGGCTGGTCGAGCCTGACCTCCCTGCGCCGCAATCAGCTGGCGGCATGAAACGCACAACGGATCGGGCGTATCTGAAGCGTCCGGTCGGCGAGCCGACCGACCTGCCCACCGTCCGCTCGCTGGCGGTGCTCATCGCGCACCGTCGCAGCCACGAGTCGCTACAGCGCTGCCTGGCCAGTGTCGCCGAGCAGCTGACCGCGGCGGCGGTCTACGTCTACCACAACAGCGACGAGGAACTTCCCGGACGAGCCGAGCTGACCGCGGAATACCCTGCGGTGCAATGGGTGTCGAAACCGGGCAATGTCGGCTTCGCCGCGGCGTGCAACGCGCTGGTGGACCACGCCCCCGCCGACGCCGACCTGTTGGTGCTCGATCCCGACGCCCGGCTGCTGGGCCCGCTCACCCGCACCCGGGAGTTACTTCGCGAGCCTCGGGTGGCGGCGGTTTCACCGATTGTGCGGGCCGCCGAAACCGGTTGGGCACCACGGGGCCTCGCAACGATACGGCCGAGACCCGTTGCGGGCGCGACCGTGCTGGCGATCAACCGCGCTGCCTGGAACGCCATCGGCGGCTTCGACGAGGAATTCTTCGGCTCCGGCGAGGCCGCCGACTGGCAGGCCCGGGCCCGCGCTGCGGGATGGCGCGTTCTGTCGGCCGACGAGCTCGGCGCCGAACGCGCCACCGCGCCACCCGCTGACGGCGATGCGGGCCGCGATCAGGACCTGCGCCGGGCCAACGCCGCGCTGCTGCTCGAGCACCAAAAGAATGTGCACCTCGCCGACGCGTATCTGGCCGGCGCCGCCCTGCTGGACCGGTTGCGGCGGCCACCGCGGGTCGCGCGGGGGGCCGCCCGAGGCCGCCGCACGCCGCTGCCGACGATCGTGATCACCACCAACCGCCTGGTCTACGGCGGGGCCGAGCGGCAAAAGGCGTTGCTGGCAACGGAATTGGTCCGTCGCGGCTTCCCGGTCACCATCGTCTGCGTTCAGCGGCTCGGCCCCCTGATCTCGGAGATTCCGGACGCCGTGCGCGTCGTGCGCCAACCCTGGTGGGCGCCGATGGTCGACGTCGCCGAGGGTCCGGCGGTGGTCGTCACCGGCGACACCAACACCGAGGTGGGCTTCGGTAGTTTGTGGCGCGCGGCCGGCCGAAAGCGACGCTGGCTGGTTGCGCCGCACGTCCCCCCCGAGGAGGACCGGCCCATCTATTCGCGGCCGTTGACGGCGGCGATGCGGCGTGCCGACGGATTCATCGTGTTGGCGCAACGGCATTGGGACATGCTGGTCGCCCAGCATCGGTTGCGGGGACGGCGATTCATCGCACCCAACGGTGTCGCGGACATCGGCGAGCCGAGCCCCCGGCAGCGACCTGGCGGCGAGCCGCTGCATTTGGTGATGCTGTCCCGCATCGTCGAACACAAGAACCCCCACCTGCTGATCGAGGCGCTGAGCGGGCTCGACGGGATGCCCTGGCGGTTATCCATTTTCGGCGACGGACCCGACCGGGAGAGGCTGCAGGCGGCCACCCCTGCCGGCCTGGGCGAGCGGGTGCAGTGGCGCGGCTGGTCGGCGGGGCCCGGCCCGGCCCTGGCCGACGCGGATCTGCTGTGCGTGCCGAGCCGCTCCGAGGCCTTCCCGGTGGTGATCCTCGAGGCGATGTCGCGAGCCATACCGGTTGCGGCGTCGGCGGTTTGCGCTGTCCCGGAGATGCTGGACTTTGGCCGGGCCGGATTCCTCGTCGAGCCCGTGTCGGTCTCGGGCTGGCGAGAACAGCTGTCCCGGATCTTGGCCGACCTGGGCGCGTTGCCGTCGGTGGGGCAACGTGGCTACGAGCGCATGCGCAAGCACTACACGGTCGAGGCGATGGCCGATGCCTACCTCGATGCGATCGAGGCCGTGCTGTGAATTCGCCCCGGGTGCTTTGGCTTTCGCCGTGGACACGGCCGGCGGTGCGCGTGCAGGCCGAAGCGCTGCTGCGCCACGGCGCCGACGTGTTATTGGTGACCTCCGACCAGCACCCGGAGTCCGACGCCGCGCGCGATTATGAGTTGGTGCTCGACCCGCGATTCCGCAGGGGCGCAACGTGGCTCCCGACGCTGCGGGCCTGGCGCCGCATCCGCGAGTACCGGCCGGACGTGGTGATCGCCGAACTGGTCAGAGATCCCCGCTGGATCGCGCTGGCCGGACGGGTCCCACGCATCCAGGTGGTGCACGACGATCGGCCACACGATCCCGACGAACTGACGCCGGCCTACGAACGTGCGGTCTTCGACCGCTGGGGCGCCCGTTCGGCGGCCACCGTCACCTACAGCGATTACGTCGCGACCGCCGTCGCCGCGCGCCGCGACATCGCCGGCACGCCCGTGCATGTCGTGCCGCTGGCCAGCGACCTCGACCTGGACCGGCTGCCGGCGTTCGTCGGGCCGCAAGGGCGCCGCGATTTCGTGATGTTCGGCCGCCTCAACCCGTACAAGAACGTCGACGTCGTGCTGCAGGGCTGGCAGCGACATGTGCTCGGGGGCGCCTGGCGCGGAGACGATCTGGTGCTCATCGGCGGCGGGTCACTCGAGGCGACCGCCCTGCCCAAACACGCGCGC
The DNA here is from genome assembly GCF_001672995.1 of Mycobacterium sp. 1482292.6. Classification (NCBI taxonomy): domain Bacteria; kingdom Bacillati; phylum Actinomycetota; class Actinomycetes; order Mycobacteriales; family Mycobacteriaceae; genus Mycobacterium; species Mycobacterium sp. 1482292.6. Next base: position 54,818 of record NZ_LZKV01000232.1, read on the forward strand.
TGGCGCAACGGCAGCTTCCGTTACGCCGACGTCATCCCGGCGCTGGCTGCCGCGAAGGGTTCGATCGCCCATTACCGGCGTGCTTCGCAAAGCGGCGTGCAAGTGCTCTCGATGCAATTGGGCGTGATGCCGATCGTGTCCACCGCCGGTGCCCTGCCCGAGTACCAGCCACCGGGTTGTCCCCCGGTCGGCATCGACGACGTGGCCGGGCTCGCCGCCGCATTCGACTTCCTGGCCGACCCCGACGTCGCCGCGGCGCAAGGGGCCGAGGCCGCACGCCATTACGCACTGCGGTGCTCGGTCGAGCTGGTCGCGGACCGCTTGCTGGAGGTCATCGCCGCGGTGACGACGGCCCGGCGGCGCTGACCTGAAACGCTCAGGCCAGTCCACGCCAGAACGTCTCGAGCCATCCGGTCAGCTCGCGGGCGCGGCCCAGCGCATCGGCGGGTGCCACCCGAGACCGCGTCGCCGCGATCGCCGCTGGAAGCTCCTCCATCTGCAGGACCACGGTGGCCAGGCCGCCCGCCTCCAGCTTCTCGGCGAACGGCAGCTGGTGCTCGTCGACGTGTTCACCGAGCCGCGAGCGACGGGGCACCACCACTGGATGCTTGCCCTGCTCGATGCACAGCAAGGCCGATCCGGCGCCGGCGTGGCTGATGGCCACCGATGCGGACCGGATCTGGTCACAGACGTCCCCGAAGGACAGGAAGCGTTCGAACTTCGCGTGGCGCGGTTCGTAGCGGCAGGTGCCGAGCTGCACGAAAAAGTCCTCCCCGGCCGTGCCCGCCCGGGCCAGCTCGTCGACCGCGCGGGCCAGCCGGTCGAACGGGTGCACCTCCATCCCCATGATCACGAAGATCACACGATCCTCCCGTGATATTCGGTGCGGGGAATGCGGTCGACCAACTCGGGCCACTGCACCAGAAACCGGGAGGCGAAAGGCTTTACCATCCGGGCGGTCAGGGACAGCTCGGTGATGCGGGTGATCGACTCGACGAAGACGGTGGGGATTCGCAGCAGCCAGGCCAGCCAGAGGAACGGGGCGGCCACGCCCGATCCGGTGGTCAGGATCATCGCGGGCCGGTGGCGGATCAGCAGCCGCAGCGCCAACACCAGATTGCGCAGCAGGTTGGGAACATTGCGGACGGTGGGGTGCGCCGCCCAGTAGATCTCCTTCTCGTCGCGCAGCAGGTACCGGGCGTCGGCGGTGGGAAAACTCACCCAGAACCGATCTTTGTCCTGCCAGAACTCCCGCAGGCAAAACATTTCGTAGATGTGCCCGCCGGAGGACGCGATGAGGAGCAGGCGGCCCATGTCCTCCCTCATCTCAGGCGCTCGCGACCAAACTCGGCCGCACGACAAGAGCTTTCGCTCCCGCCCTCACCGCACGAGGCGCGGTGGCAGCTCAATGGTAATGAACCCGGCCTCGCCTCAATCGCGTTCTGGCATATACAAACGAAACTCGGCCGGCACCGGGTGGATGTACGCCGCCGACGGGCGGCGGGCGACGAGATCGACGAGATCGCCGAAATCGGCAACCCACCGATGCTAACGTCATCATCGTTGCGTTGAGCGCCCCTAGAGCAGGCGATCTCACTGCGTACGAGGACAGGGATGCCCGTATGTCTTGATAGGCGTCGGCGCAGCGATCGACTGCGCGGCGGCCGTGCTGCATCCGTGCACCGGGCGCCATCATCCGAGCAAAGTGGAACCCCTCCCGCCCCTGCGGCTCGACACCTTCGCCGCACACGTCGCCGCGGGACTCGAACGAAGAGTGAAAGGCGCACACGATGATTCGTACGGCCCTGGTCGGTCTCGGAAAGATGGGGCTGTCGCATCTCGCGATCCTGCGCACGCATCCAGACCTGGACGTGGTGGGCATCTGTGATTCGGCCGGCTATGTGCGCGACGTCCTGTCCAAATACACCGGCCTGAACTGTTACGACGACTTCGACCGGATGCTGGCGGCGACCGACGCCGAAGCGGTCGTGGTCGCCGTCCCCTCCAGGCTGCACGCACCGATCGTCGAAAAGGCGCTAACGGCTGGGGCACACGTCTTCTGCGAGAAGCCGTTCGTGCTCGATGTCACGGATGGCGAGCGGCTGGTGACCCTGGCGGAGACGCGGGGGCTCGTCACCCAGGTGGGCTATCACTGCCGCTTCATCGGCTCCTTCCGGGAGGCGGCGCGGATCGTCGCCTCCGGCGCGCTGGGGCGCATCCACCATGTCCGCGCCGAAGCGTACGGTCCGGTGGTGCTCCGGGAAAAGGGCAGCACCTGGCGGGGCGTGAAGGCCGAGGGTGGCGGCGCCCTCTACGACTACGCCTGTCACGCCATCGATCTGATCAACTTCGTGGCCGGCGTGCCGCATTCGGTCGACGGGGTGGTCCGCCAGAGCGTGTTCTCGCGCGACGTCGACGACGAGGTCTACTGCACCATGCGCTATCCCGACGGCGCGACCGGGCAGCTGTGCGTGAACTGGAGTGACGAGAGCTTCCGCAAGATGTCGACGAAGGTCTCGGTGTGGGGAACCAACGGCCGCATCACCGCCGACCGCCAGGAGTGCCAGATCTACCTGCGTGAGGCGCACCCCCGGCTCCCCGAGTTCGGCAAGGGCTGGACCATCCGGTACACGACCGACCTCACCGAACAGGTGTGGTATTACCTTCGCGGCGAGGAGTATTCGGCGCAGATCGACTACTTCGCCAACAGCGTCAAACAGAACCGGGTGGACGGCGAGAACACGTTTCGCTCGGCGCTCGACGTCGATCGGGTGGTCGGCATGATCACCGGCAATCCGGCCTCCGTGGCGCCGCCGCAGGATGCGGTGAACGGATCCCCGCGCGGCGCCTTGCGGCGCGAGATCGTCGCGCGCATCAAGAGACTCGCCACCTCGAAGGCATCGTGACCATGGACCGCGTGCTTTTCGGAGACAACCAGTTCTTCGGTGTCAATCACATGTCCGAGGACAAGGCACGGGCACAGGCGATACGCTTCCAGCATCTGCCCGCCGTGCTCGCGACGCTGGACGACGCCTATCGGGAGGGCATCCGCACCTTCGTCTGCACCACCCACGACCGGGTCGGTGAGATCTGTGATCACTTCCGCGCCAACCGTACCGAATACCCCGACTACGTCTTCTACCCGTGCATGCCGTACGCGCACAAATACGCCAACGCCGTGACCGAATTCGGCATCGTTGAGGCGCTGCGGAAGTTCTTGCCCGACAACGGCGCCGTCAGATCGATGTTCAAGGGCGGCGTCGCGATCGCCAGCAAGGACGTCGAGCCCTTGATGCAGCTCCTGGTCGATGCCGAGATGAAGATGTTCGCCGGACTGTCGACGCCCGTCATCTTCATCCAGAACGTGGTGACCGACCTGCTGCTCGGGCTCGGAATGGACGAGGCCTTCCGGCTGTTCTCCGACCATGTCAGGCTCAAGTACGACGCCGAGCCGGGCTTCATCACGATGAACCTGCCCAGGCTCCTCGATGCGCTCGACAGGCAGGGCATCGAAAACCCGATCGTGTGCGCCAATTTCAACAAGATCGGCTTCCGGATGTGCGGCGGTGTGGAGCTTTACGAGAAGACCGTCCGCGACCGCCGGTGCCGGCTGATCGCGATGTCCGTCCTCGCCTCGGGCGCGATCCCGCCGCGCGAGGCGATCGAGTACGTCTGCAGCCAGCCGCAGATCCAGTCGATCGTGTTCGGCGCGTCCAGCCGCGCCAACATCGCGCAGACGAAGTCCCTCATCGACGACATGTGGGCAACGGCGACGTGACCGCGCCGCGAGCGTCCGCAAGGCGCCGGGCAAGGCGGACGCCCAACGCGATCCCGACGAGTGTCGGATTGGCTTGACTGGACGTCGGCAGCACCGACGTGCTGGCCACGTGTAGGCCGCGGACGCCGTGCACCTGCAGTTGCGGGTCCACGACGCCGTCCTGCGGCGAATCCGACATCCTGGTGGTTCCCGCCTGGTGGAAGCCGGTCCGCTTCGCCATGTAGGCACGCACCGACGCCTCGACGTCGTCGGTCAGCCACTCCACGTAGCCCGCGCCGTGGCGACGTAGGTGCTCGTCGATCGCGACGATCGCCTTGCGCACGCTCTGGTAGTCGGCCTCGGAGAAGTGCATATGGGTGCGAATCCGCCTCATGCCCAGGGCATCTCGCTCGTCAGTCAGCTCGACGCGACTTTCCCAGTGCGGAAGATGCTCGCCGTGGTACTGCAGCAGGTAGCGGTTGTCGGCGCTCTTGACGAAGAATCCCGGTGCCTTCCTGCCCTTGCGCAGGAACCGGGCGTAACAGAACTCGAACGCGAAGCGGATCGATCCGATCAGGTCTCGCACGATGTTGCGCAGGTGCGCGACGATGCGCCGCGGTCCGTCCGTCTTCGTGTGTGCCTCACGAATGGCGCCGGCGAGCAGGAACCGGCCGAGCGGCGAGATGAGGGTCAGATAAACCCCCGACAGAATGCCGCTTCCGTGGCCCGGATCGCTGATCGGCGGATTCACCAGCCAGACTGCGGCATTGGGCATTCCGGATTCACGCAGCAGGTGCGGGTCGAAGGTGAAGCGCCGGCGAACGTAGACACCGTCGTTGTCGCGTTCGTACCCATAGAGGATCTGGTCGGTGTTGAACTGCACACGCGCCACCCGGCTCTCGACGTGAGCCATGTACCACCGACCCAGGTGCCCGCCCGCATTTCCCAGCCCGCCGGGATGATGGCGGTCCGACGCCAGCAGCAGACGGGTGGCCTCCAAGCCGCCGGTCGCAACGATGTAGTCCGTCGCGACCACTGTGCCCTGCCGGCCGTCGAGCGTCTTGACCACCAGATGATCGACGCGGTCACCGGACGGCGGCGTCACGATTTCGGTGCAGGTGAGACCGGTCCACAACGTCAAACCGGGAGCGTCCCGCAGCGCGGTGCGGTATTCGCGACCGAAACGCGTTGGCAGGGCCCAGCGTTCGAGGTCCGTCGTGCGCACCCGGCCGTCGGGCAGTCCACGGATCATGTCGTGGTGCGCGATTTCGGGGATATCGCGCGCGTTGAAAGCCGCCCGGCCGCAGGCCGCCCAATCGCAGGCGCGTTGTAGATACGGCTCGACGTCGTCGTGCCCGATCGGCCAGGGCGCCTGCGCGGTGAGGGGCCGATCCGCGAAATCAATGGGGTCGAACTTGACACAGCGCCCGCCCCACAGCGCCGAGGTCCCTCCGACCTGCCGGCGGACCGTGAGTTCGCTGCGCGAATGGAAGTAGTCGTCCTGGCGCGAATCGAAGCTCGACAATTCCTGCGCCGCCCGGTCCATGCGCTCGAGGCCACTTTCGATGAGCGTCACCTGCACGCCCGCCGCCGCCAGCTCGAGCGCGGTCGCGATGCCGATCGGGCCGGCCCCGACGATCGCCACGTCGGTCTCGATGGCGATGCCGGGAGCGAAGTCGGCCACGCCGCGCATCACGCGGCCGCCCCCGCACGAAACTCCTTGACCAGAGCCAGGAATCGCGACACGGTCTGCGCGTCCGGCGGCGACGAGACGGCCGTCGCGGCCTCGGCGACGCGGCGGGGCCTGGTGCTGCTGTAGAGAATCGCCGGGCACCCGGTTGCGGCCGCGGCCGATCCGAGGATCAGCGTGGAAAGCGTGCCGGGAGCCAGCGGATCGGTCTGCAGGGCTTCGCGCCAGCGTCCCGCCAACTCCGGGTCGGCCCGCAACGCTGCCGTGAGTTGTCGGTACGGCGCGCTCAGGACGCCGAAGGCGAGGTCGGCGGGTCGCGGCGCCGGGTTGAGCAGGTCGCTGCGCAGCTGGCTCACCCCGTCGGGGGCGAAGGTCCGGGCAAAGTCAGTGTCGAGCCCCTCGTCCTGCGAGACGCCCCAGGCGCGGATCTTGCCCTGCCGGCGGGCGCGTTCGAAGAATTCGCGGAGTTCGTCGCCGGCCATCGTGTCGCCGGGCCGCGGGGCGTGCACGAACAGGATGTCGACGTAGTCGACGCCGAGCGCCGCGAGGCTCTGGTCCAGGCTGCGCGCCGCGATGGCCGCGTCGTACACGCGGGCGGTCTGCGGTGGCGCCTGGCGCCGCTTGACGGAGCGGCGCAGCGCGGGCGCCTTCCGGAGCAAAGCCCGTGCGGGACTTTGGAATCGGGCGAGGCGGCGCGCCGCGCCGCCCACGTCGATGCCGAACTTGGTCGCGATGGTCACGGTGTCGCGGTCGACCGTGCGCAGGAACGCTCCCAGCTCGGCCTCCGCCCTGCCCAGGCCGTACATCCGCGCGGTGTCGAAATGGGTGATGCCGGCGGCCAGCGCGCTGGCCAGCACGGCCATCCGCTGCTTCCGCGAGGGCGACTGCATCAACGAGCCGCATCCGAAACCGATTGCGCTGACCGCCAATTGCGGTCCCTGAAGTTCAACCCGCCGCAATGCCACAGCCCTCGTAGATCTGGCGCAGCCGCGCATCGATGACCGCGGGGCTCCGGGTGGCCGCGACGTGCTGCTGTCCGCGCCGCCCGTCGCGCTCGGCCAAATCCGGGTCGCGCAAATAGCGTCCGATCGCCGCGGCCAGTGCGGGCACGTCGTTGAGCGGGACGATCATGCTCGGATCCGGGGCAATCTGCGCCGTCCCGCCGACGGGAGTTGCCACAAACGGTCGCGCGCCGGCGAGGGCCTCGGTCAGGATCATCGGCATGCCCTCGGCGGACGACGGCAGCGCGACCACGCGAACCGCGCGGAGCAGCTCACGGACGGCGTCGGGATGCACCGGGCCTTCGACGGTCAGCCGCTCCGTCGGCGGCGGCGTGTAGTCGTCGATGGGACCGACTATGCGACAACAGCCTTCGATCCCCTCGGCGAGCAGCAGCCGCCACGCCGCGACGAGTTTGTCGACTCCTTTACGCCGCCCGACGGCGCCGGCGAAAAGCACCACGGGCGGCGTGGAGCCGGCCCCGGGGGCGTCCCGATCAACGACGATCGGGTTCGCCACGATGGTGGTTGCCGTACTGGGCGCCACCCCGGCAACCGCGGCGGCCGCGTCCTGCGACAGGGTGATGACATGGTCCGCCTGGCGCAACGTGGCGCCCACGAACCGCGGATTCGCTTGGGCGAACTCGGGAAAGTCCGAGCCGTGGACCGTGACGATCACCCGCAGGCCGCGCGCTCTGGCCAGGCGGATCAGGGATCCCTCCCGCAACCACGCGCCGCCGTTGGAGATGTGAAAGTGCACGATGGTGGCGCGGGGTGCTCGCGACAGCACCAACCCCGCACGGGCGGTGAGCAATAGGCTCCTGACGTGGTGGTGCGGGCCCGCCCACGTGGACAGGACCCGGATCTCGTCGGCGCCGATCCTGTTGTCGCGGATCACCCGGATCACCGACTGCGTCCCGCCGATGCTGTACATGTCGGGCCCCACGTGCGTCACCGCGATCATGTTCGGCCCGCGCGGGCGCGGTCAGCGGGCCGTGGCGATGCCGGCATTGGCATGATCGGTCGGACCGGACGTCGGCGCGGGGTCGGCGTCGGTCGGGGCCGCGTCACCGCTCCTGCGCCGCAGGCCGGCGTATCCCATTGCGGCGCCCAAGGCCACACCCAGGCCCAGCGCGTCCATCGGCATCTCCGGCAGCGGCCAGACGGCGGATATCGCAAGGAGTCCGGCGGCGACCGCCGCGCTGATTTTCGCCGCGGCCGGCGCGCAGCGCAGCGCCAGGATCACGGGTGTGAGCGCGAATATCGCGAACACCGCCATGCCCACCGCTCCTGCCTTGGCCAGCCACCACAGGTAGAAGTTGTGGGAGTAGGCGGGATAGAGGTACAGGTGGAACTCGTCGTCCCCGGTTGGTGGCTGATAGACGTAGCCCAGGCCATGGCCGAACACCGGGGCCTGGGCGATGGTCTCCTTGAGCAGATTGATTTCCCGTAATCGTTCCAACGCCGAATCGTCCACTGCCAGTGCGCTGGACGTCACCCCGCCGAGCACCCGCTGATTGAAGGCGGCGTATTGATCGCTGAGCCACGCCCCGGTTTTCGAGCGTTGCAGCAAGAACAGCGACCCGGGCACCGTCACCGCGATCATGGCCAATCCGACCGTGGCGGTGGTGATCGTGCGCCGCACCGCCGCCCAGCTCAGGCTGCCGACCAACGCCACGCCGGCCGCCACCCCCATGGAGATCAGCGTGTTGCGGGAGAAGGATAACAGCGAGATGCTCAGCGCCGGCGGGCCGAGTGCGAAATACATTGCGGGCCTTACTCGTCCGACGATCGGGGCAGCGACCAGGGCGGACAATATGGCGGTGGCCGGCGTTTGGGTGGAGAGGATGATGCGCACGGCCTGGCCGGCACCCGTGGCGCCCTCCAGGCTTTCCGCGCGGCCGGCCAGCCGGATGGCGAACAGCGAACTCACAATCGCCATGCCCGCGGAAAACCACAGGATCACGATCATCACCCGGATCGAGAATTTGACGTGACCGCCGTAGACGACGAACAACGCCAACACGAATCCGATGGCCATTTCGATCATGGTGGTCGATTCGCGCATCACCACCAGGTCGGCATGGCCGGTTTCGAACCCGGTGACGGTGGACCAGACCACGGTGAGCACCAACAGCCCCGGCAACAAGAAATCATGGGCCCGCGGACGCACGGTCGGGATCAGGTAGCAGATCGCGAGCACCGCGGCCACGTGGTAGGCGTAGATGGTCACGGGGCCAATGACTTTGCCGACGTGCAGGCCTTCGGGCAGCGCCGCGAAGGCACCGAAGAGCGTGACCGCCACCATTCCTTCGGGTTTCACCCAGTAGACGACCACGCAGAACAACGCGGCGGTCAGCAGCACTCCCTCGGTGGTTCGGCGGACCGAGAACACGCCGAACGCGAAACACCCGAACACGAACATCGCCAGCAGCGTTCCCTCCACCGCCAGGCGATGACGAGCCCGCAGGTAGAGGTTCACGCCGACCCGCTGGCCTTCGATCGGTAGGCGCGGTCCGCCGCCCTGATGTGCAGGGATTGGCGCGCATCGACCAACACGGTCCCGACGACGTGCGCGCCGGCGGCACGCAGAGCGGTCAGCGCATCGTTGAGCTCGTCGGCCGTGGTGCGCCGCGCCCGCACCACCAACACCGTCGCGTTGACGGCACCGGCCAGCAGCCCGGCGTCGGCCGTCGCCAGGACCGGGGGACCGTCGACCACGATTCGATCAAAGCGCGACGACAATTCCTGCAGGACCCGGTCGAGCACTTCCGGCAAATAGGCACTGGCGGGCAAACTCTCGCGGCGCGCGGACCGCGACGCCAGGATGAACAGCCGCGAAATCGGCGTCGGCTTCACGGCTTCCGCGGCGATGGCGGGGTTGGCCAACGCGTTGCCCAGTCCCTCGCCGGATTCGACCCGCAGCAGGCCCGCCAGCACATGCCGGCGACTGTCGCCCTCGACAAGCAGTGTGTCTTCGCCCATTTCGGCGAGCGCGAGCGCGAGGTTCATCGCCGTCGTCGTCGTGCCTTCGCCGCCGAACGGCCCGGTCACCAGCACCCGGCGGGCCTCCGGTCCTACCGCCCTGAGCAGCCGGGTGCGCAGGCCACGGACGGCATCGTCGGATGCCGCGTCGGTGCCGAAGCGCGGAACGGTGCCGCGCTTTCCGGGCAGCTCCGCCAAAATCGGCAGGCCTGAAACGCCTTCCAGCTTCTCGCGGGTGCGAATGGTGCGGTCGCTGGCCTCGCGGGTCAGCGCGACCGCGATGGCCAGAAGGACACCGGCGATGAACCCGATCACCATGTTGCGCATCGGCACCGGCGAGACCGGAACGGTGGGCACCCGGGGCGGCTCGACCACCGTCGCTCGGGCCGCCGGCCATGGTTTCCCGGTGGGGCCCGTCGTTGCCGGCACGTCCGGCGACGGGGTCGGCGGCGCGGTCGCTTCAGCCGGCTCGGGGCGCTGCACCGGGGTCACCGGACCGCTGACGCCGTTGGGGACGGGGGCCTGACCGAGCGTCGGGACGATCACGCCGAACTGATTGGCCATCGCGCCCGCCAGCGCGGCGGCCCGGGCCGGATCGGTGTCTTTGACGCTGATCGTGAAGAGCACCGATTTCGCAGTGTATTTCACCTGCGTTTGGCTCAGCACCTCGTCGGTGCTCAGGGGAAGCTGAAGCTGGCGGATCGCGCGCTCGGCCACAATGCGGCCGCCGGCGATCTGAGCATACGACGACAACCGTTCTTGTGCCGCCTCTGTGCCGCTGTACAACTCGTTCAGGTCGGTCGCACCCGAAAACGAAATCAGGACCGTGGCCGACGACTGGTAGTGCTTCGTCTGCAACGCCGTAACGAATGCGGCGCCGACGGTACAGGCCAATAAGGCGGTGAGTGCGAGTTTCCAATGCAGGCCGAGAATCCGGACAAAGGTGCGGAAATCCATCGGCTGATAACCTCTCTAAAACCTCAGGCGCGAATTGCGTCGCTCGCGATTTCTAGCACCGGCCGCGCTTACCCACTGCAGATTATGCAGCATCGTCACGTTCGCATTGCCGAAATCGCCAGCCGCGCCTTGCCGGTGCATCAACTCGCGCGAGTCTGCGCATCCCGCGGCAGGTCGAGCGTCGCAAGCGCATAACAACCTGCACCGTCGCGCCCGTCGCGAGCCAGCCGCATGGGCGGATAGTTCACCACATGGGTGGCTCCCGGCTTGTGCTGTTGCCAATCCACCGCCGCGCACAACGTGTAGTGCCCCGGCGCCAAGCCCGAAAGGTCGACGTGCACGGACTCGGTGGCAGACGTCGGGACGGGCTCCCTGCGTGAGCCATCCCCGAGTTGGGATTGGATCAGCGTCTTGAGCGGCACCGTCGCGGGAATCGAACGCACCACCGCCCCAGAGAAATCGACCAGCCGGTAGCCGGGCACCCAGTTCTCGGTGGCCGCGGCGGCGCCGTAATTCGTCCAGGTGACGGTCAGTGTCGCCTTGCCGTCGTTCACCGATTGCGATCCCTGACCCGCCTCCACCGAATATCGGTATCCGGCGACGACGTTGGCTTGCGCCCACAGCAGGTACAACCCGGGGTCCATCGGAGCGGTGGCGTCCACGGCCGGGAAGTTGTAACTGGATGTCATCGACACGTGGTACTTGACGACGTCGTCGAGGCCCTTTTCGTAATAGGTGCGTGGATCGGTCCCGTCAGGCAGTTGACACCATTCGGTGATCACCAGGGCCGAGGCCATCCGGTTTCTCAGTGCGCCAACCAGCGGATCCTTCGACTGCACATAGTGCGAGCCGTCCTTTTCCGCCCAGGCGGGCAGCGGTGGCTGGACCCCGAGGCAATCAGCACGGATACCCACCGGCGCGGACAGTTTCTTCGTGACATCGTCGGCGAGCAGTTGGCGCACGATTTCCGGGTTCAGCGCCGTCGTCACCAATTGTGTGTGCGGAAAGGCGTTTACGGTGGCGGCGACCAACTGCTGAATGGAGCCGGCGGTGATGTTCTGGTCGCGGAACTGGCTGTAATAGCCGAGCTTGGCGACGCTCTCGTCGGGCGCCGGGCCGGGCGCACCCAACGTGTCACGCAGATACGAGATGTGGTTCTCGCTGAAATCGCCGTAGCCGGAGAACTCGAAAACGGACAGCCGCTCGTCCCCGTCGTAGCGGCGGCCCAGCGCGGCCAGCAACTGACCGAATGCGTTGAGGTAGTTCGGGTCGTTCCAATTCGGAACGACATGCGTGACTCCGGGCGTCCACCAATAGCGTTGTGGACCGGTGTAATTGGTGGCCGCCGAGCGCAGCCAGTCCGGCATGGCGATGTTGGTGTTGTTCGCATAGGTGTTGTCGCAACACGAGTTGTAGGCGACCACCCGCAGGGTCAACCGCATGTTGCGGCCGGCCAGCTTGGCCAGCGCGTCATCGATCACGCTGAAATCGAACCTGCGCTCGTCGGGAGCGTCGGGCGGCAACGTGCTCGGGTCGGTGGGCTGCAACTGTCGCCACGGCACCCGCAAGCTGGCGTCGAACGATGCGGGCCACGCCGGATACCGATGCTGCGCGCGATTGCCTTGCGGGAACAGCGGTTGCAAGAGATCCTCATACTGGCCGCGCAGCGGATTCGATACGTCCTGTACCGACAACGGTATGGCGGGACTGCCAATCGCGGTCAGCGGCGAAGGGTCACCGCCGCGTCCGCATCCGCTCAGCACCAACCCCAGGCACACGGCGACGACAAGGATCTTCCGGTGTCGATTTGTCCGGACCATGATGTCTTTCGCTAAACCGCGTCGGGCGACAACGGCTCGCGGTAGGCGAGCAACGACATCGGCATGCACCGGCCGGCATGCACCGTCTGGATCAAACGCATCGACTGCTACCTCTCTGGTGGTTCGCGTTTCGCTACCGTCGTTGACCCGTTGGCTGACGTCGCATGGTGGTGTGGGATGTCAAGGGTTACAACAGGCTATAGCCCACACCCGGAGCGCACCGGCAAATCCGGGTGGTCAGTTCTTTCACCGCACCCGGGGCCGCCGGCGGGTCGACTAAGCTGATGGCTCCGCGAATCGGGCAGGAGATCACCGAAGATGGCTGTCGCACGCTCGGTCAAACGTTGGCTCGCACCTGCGGCACAGAAACTCGCACCGCGCCGGTTCTGGCGGCGCAAATTCCGCATCCTGCAGGGCCTCGGGCAATCCCGCCCGGACATCCAGCTGGTGGCGTCGTTGTGCGATCCGCGCCGGATCTCCGTGGACATCGGGGCCGACCTCGGCGAGTTCACCATCGCGATGTTGGCCTCGTCGCGGTCGGTGATCGCGTTCGAACCGCGACCGGCCCAGGCCCGCGATCTGGCATCGATGTTCGACGCGGTCGGCGCCGCGGTGCAAGTCGAAGCGGTGGCGTTGTCGGATGAGCCCGGCGTGATGACCATGCGGGTGGTCGCGTCCGAGCCGGGCCGCAGCACAATCGAGGCCGGCAACGCACTGGGCGACGTCAGCGACGGCACGATTCGCAGCATCGAGGTGCCGGTCCGACGCCTCGATGATCTCGGCCTCACCGACATCGGCCTGATCAAGATCGACGTCGAAGGCCACGAGCTCGCCGTGTTGCACGGCGCCACAAAGACACTCACACAGCAGCGCCCGGTCATCGTGCTGGAGGCCGAGGAACGCCATCATCCCAATTCGGTCGCCGAGATCACCGGACTGCTGCAGGGACTGGGCTACGCGGGTTACTTCGATCTCGATGGCGTTCGGCGGCCGATCGCGGAGTTCGACCCGGCCCAGCATCAGGATCCGGCCAACGTTGGCAGCCAGGAAGACGGTTGGGCGGGTCGCGGCGTCTATGTCAACAACTTCGTCTTCGTGCCCGAGGGCGCCTGAGGGGCTGCTACAGCGATCCCATCGACGACGACTCGTGATCGGCGAGAAACGGCATCGGCATCCACCGCGCGGACAGCAGCGCTTCCATCGCGTCACCCGGCAGCGGACGCGAGAGCAAAAAGCCCTGCGCCCGGTGGCACCCGTGTTGCATCAAAGTCAGTGCGGCAGCGGGCGTCTCGACCCCTTCGGCCACCACTTCGAGGCCGAAGGCCTCGGCCAGCCCGATGATCGCGCGCACGATGGCCAGGTCGCCGGCGTTGGTGCCGACGTCGCGCACGAAGCCGGCATCGATCTTGAGCATGTCGACCGGCAGCGACTTCAGGTGTGACAGGACGGCGTAGCCGGTGCCGAAGTCGTCGATGGCGATCTGCACGCCCACGTCCTTGAGCTCCGCCAAGGTCTTTCGCGTGGTGTCGATGTCGTGCACCACCGCGCGCTCGGTGATCTCCAGGCACACCGATTCGGCATCGATCCCGAACTCGCCGATGGTGTCGGCGACGCTTTCCACGAAGCCGCGGCTGATCAGCTGAATGGGTGACACGTTGATGCGCAGCATGGCGCCTTGGCCGACGCCGATGGCGCGCCACCCGCTGAATTCGGCGCAGGCGCTGCGCATCACCCAGCTGCCCAGCTCCGCGGCCAGGTTGGTCGATTCGGCCACCCCGATGAACGCGTCGGGCAACAGCAGCCCCCAGACCGGATGGCGCCAGCGCACCAGCGCCTCGGCGCCCACGACGGCGCCGGTCCACAGGTCCACCTCGGGCAGGTAGTGCAGGATCAGGCCTTCGCTTTCGATATCGCCCTGCAGGTGCAGCTCGATGTCGTTGCGGAAGGCGCGTTTCAGCGACATGTCGTCGGTGGACACCGCGGTCTGGTTACCGCCGGCGCGCTTGGCCGTCAGCACGGCCTCGTCGGCTCGCCGGAGCAGATCGGCGCAGTTGTCGGTCCCCGGCGCGCCCATCGCCAGCCCGATGCTGACGGTGCGGCTGATCACGTGCCCGCCGATGGTCAATCGGTCGCACAGCATCGCCGACAGGCGACGCGCGAACGCCTCGGCATCCTCCGACGACATCGGCCGGTCCGGGATGACCACGAACTCGTCGCCGCCCAGCCGGGCGATCATGCTCTCGCTGCCCGCGCACTCCTCGATGCGTTGGGCGAACATGCGGATGAACCAGTCGCCCGCGGTGTGGCCGAGGTAATCGTTGATCGGCTTGAGCCGGTCCAGGTCGAGGTAGAAGACCGCGACGGGCCCGGGGCTGTCGGCCGCGAGCCGTTCGGTTAGGTGCGCGACCAGCGCCCGACGGTTGTAGACGCCGGTCAGGTCGTCGTGTTCGGCGAGATAGCGGAGCCGTTCTTCGGCGGCGATGCGCGCTTGCAACTGAGCGAACAGGGCGGCGACCGCCTCGAGGGTGTTGATCTCCTCTTGTTTCCACCGGCGGGCGCCGAACTTGACGAAGCCGAGCACACCGGTCGTCGCGTCGGCGGACACCAGCGGCGCGACGGCCAGCGAGGGCGTGACCGGTGCCGTGCGCTGGTTGAGCCAGCGGCGAAGCCCGCCGGCGGACTGGTTCGGGCGGGTCACCACCGGCTTCCTGTCGCGTTCGCATCGGGCGAGCACCGACTCGGCGCCGTCCAACTCTAGATCGGCCATCGGATCCGGATCGGCGGCGCCGGCTCGTCGCGGCCACTCGGCCACCAACACCGAGGCGGCGGCGTCGGGCTCGTGGTGACGCAGGAAGCTGGCGTCCACATCGAATTGCTCGACGAGCTGCGCGAGGACCCTTTCGCTGACCCGGGTCGCCGTGGACGCCGTGGCCTCCATCAGCTGGGTGGCGACGGAGGTGACCACCAGGTTCAAGCTGCGCGGCACGGGTCCTCCGATACGGGGCACACGGCGACCCGTTCGAGTACCCGTCGAAGGGGTCCGATAGTTCGCTCGGTTGTTTGCTGGTTGCATTTCGAACCGCGCCGCGGCGCGGCCGAAATCCGTCTGGAAACGGTAACACGCAGATCCGGCTCCATCAGGTCTTACGACGAGATGTCGGTGGGCGGTGCACGGCGTGCGCCGCGGCGGGTCACTGACCGTTTGCTGAGGCCGCGTCGCTCGGGATGTCAAGTGTGGCAATCGGATACAGCCCGGAGCCGTCTCGCCCGTCGCGGGCCAGGGCCATGGGCGCATAGTTCACCACGTGTGAGGCGCCCGGCGTGTGCTGTTGCCATTCGACGGAGGCGCGCAGCGTGTAATGCCCGGGCGCGAGGCCGGTCACGTCGACATGCACCGACTCGCTGGCCGACTCCGCAACCGGTTCCTCACGCGATTGGCTGGACTCGTCGTGCACCAGCGTCTTGAGATTGACCGTGGCCGACAGTGTGCGAACCACCGCGCCGGAGAAGTCCACCAGCTTGTAGCCGGGCGCCCAGCGTTCGGTGGCCGCCGCCGAGCCATAGTTGGTCCACACCACCGAGATGGTCGCCACCTTGTCCTGGATCGATTGCGATCCCGGCTTCGCCTCGACCGAATACCGGTAACCGGCAGCGGTATTGGCCTGGGCCCACACCTGGAACAGCTTGGGATCCATCGCCGACGTCGCATCGCGGTCGGGGAAATCCGCACTCGACGTCATCGACACGTGATACCGGATGACGTCGTGCAGGCCCTTCTCGTAATACGACCGGGCGTCGGCCCCGCTCGGCAGTCGGCACCACTGGCTGATCACCAGCGCCGTCATCAGCCGCTGCTTGATGGCGTTGACGACCGCGTCGTTGGAGCGGACGTAGTGCGAGTCGTTGGCCTCGGCCCATTCCGGCAGGGGCGCCTGCACGCCGAGGCAATCCGCGCGGATCCCGACCGGCGCGGCCAATTTCTTGGTGACGTCGTCGGCGAACAGTTCGCGGACGATCTCCGGATTCTGCGGAGCGACGACCAGCTGGGTGTGCGGGAAGGCGTTGACGTTGGCCGTGACCAACTGCGCGATGGAGGCCTTGGTGATGCTCTGATCGCGGAACTGGCTGTAATAGCCCAGCTTTGCGGCGCTTTCGTCGGGAGTGGGGCCCGGCGCGCTCAGCGAATCGCGCAGGTACCCCAGTTGGTTCTCACCGAAGTCGCCGTACCCGGAGAACTCGAACACCGACACGCGCTCGTCGCCGTCGTAACGACGGCCGAGCGCGGCCAGCAGCTGGCTGACGCCGTTGAGGTAGTCGGGGTCGTTGAAGTTGGGCACCACATGGGTGACGCCCGGGGCCGAACCGGTCGGCGGCGCGGGATAACTGGCGGCCGAGGGGCGCAGCCAGTCCGGAATCGCGATGTTGGTGTTGTCCGAATACGAGTCGTTGCAGCAGGACTTGTAGACGTACACGCCCAGGGTCAGGCGCATGTTGCGGCTACCGAGCTTGGTCAGCGCGTCGTCGATCGAGCTGAAATCGAACTTGCGGTCGTCGGGCGCATCGGGGGGCAACGTGCGCGGATCGACGGGCTGCAACTGCCGCCAGGAGACGCGCAGGCTGGCGTCGTACGACGCGGGCCATGCCGAGTAGCGCTGCTGAGCCGGGTTGCCTTGCGGGAAAAGCGGATTCAGCATCTGCTCGTACTGGCCGCGCAGCGGGTTGGGGATCTCCTGCGCGGTGGGCGGGATGGCCGGACTGACCATCGCCGACAGCGGTCCGGGATCGCTCTTGTCGCCGCAGCCGCCGAGCACCACCACCACCGCGCACGCGAGAGCGGCCAGCGCGCGTTTCCTCAATGAGCACACGATGGCCACCGGCGTCAGATCGCGACCGACGACAGCGGCCCGCGAGGGCTGCGCGACTGAGCCGGTGCCGGCGCGGCGCCGGGCCCAGTCACAGCGAAGGTCGTCGTCAAGGTTGCTTCCCCCAAACACACCCGTGCGCGGGTAAGTGGCCCCAAATTTCGCGCTTTCCAGTGGTGCGTGCATCCGGTCCGGGGCAGGCCACGAATTGGCGTAGCGCAGCGTATCACGCGCCTGTCGGCGTGGCGTCGTCGCAGCTCAGCGGGGTTCGGGCGGTCGGTTGACCGGTGGCGCCGATGACGGGCAGTGAGACGGGTCACAATTGCGGGCGAGCCTGTCACGCTCGTCGGGTCTGCGGTGTCTCAAGGGCACAGGTCCTCACGAATAGGAGACAGCCATGACCAAGTCGGTCCCCGAACGAACCCATGTCGTCGTTGTCGGCGCCGGATACGCCGGCACCCTCGCCGCCAACCATCTGCGCCAGCGCCCGGACATCGACATCACCGTGGTCAACCCCCGACCGGTCTTCGTCGAGCGCATCCGGCTGCACCAGCTGGTTGCCGACACCGGCACGGCGACCGCCGACTACGCGACGCTGCTCGGCGAGGGCATCCGGTTGATCGTCGACAGCGTCGAGGTCATCCAGGCCGCCGACCGCCGGGTGCTGCTGACCTCGGGCGCCGAGCTGGACTACGACTACCTGATTTACGCCGTGGGAAGCACGGGCGCGCCAGGGTCGACGGTGCCCGGCTACACCGAATACGCGCATTCGGTCGCCGACCTGGAAAGCGCGCAGCGGCTGCACTACGCGCTCACCGATCTGCCGCTGCCCGCGCCGATCACGGTGGTCGGTGGCGGGCTGACCGGCATCGAGACCGCCTCCGAGCTGGCCGAGGGCGGACGCCCGGTGACCCTGGTGTGCGGTCCCGTCCTCGGTCCGTCGCTGAGCAAGCGGGGCCGGCGCTCGGTGGCCAAGCGGCTGCGCCGCCTGGGGGTCAATGTGCTGGAATCGGTGGCCGTGGAAGAGGTGCGCTGGGATGCCGTGGTGCTCAGCGACGGCGTGGTGCTGCCCAGCGCTGCGACCATCTGGACGGCCGGGTTCGCGGTGCCGGACCTGGCCACGCGCAGCGGCCTGCACACCGACCCGATCGGCCGGTTGCTCACCGACGAGACGCTCACCAGCATCGACGACGAGCGCATCGTCGCCGCCGGGGACGCCGCCGCGCCGTCGGGTCAGCCGTTGCGGATGAGCTGCCAGGCCGCCGGCCCGCTAGGTGCCCAGGCCGCCAACACCGTGCTCAGCCGCATCGCGGGCGAGGTCCCGGCGGCGCTGAGCCAGGCGTTCGTCGGGCAGTGCATCAGCCTGGGCCGCACGCACGCCACGTTCCAGATGGCGCGCACCGATGACACCCCGGTGAACATGTACCTCGGTGGCCGGGCGGCGGCGTCGCTCAAGGAAGCGATCTGCAAGGGCACGCTGTGGTCGATCCGGCGCGAGGCCGCCAAGCCCGGTTCGTATCGCTGGATCAAGGGCGGCAAGCGGCCCGCACAGTCACCCGAGGAGGTCGCCGCGCGATGACGCAGGCACCGACCGGCAGCGAGCACGCCGAACGGTTCACCATGCTGCGGCCACTGCTGTTCACCATCGCCTACGAGATGCTGGGTTCGGCGACCGAGGCCGACGACGTCTTGCAGGACAGCTATCTGCGGTGGGCGGCGGTCGACTTGGCGACGGTCCGCGACACCAAGTCGTACCTGGCCCAGCTGGTAACCCGCCAGGCGCTGAACTCGCTGCGGGCCGGTGCGCGCCGGCGTGAGGACTACGTGGGGCCGTGGTTGCCCGAGCCGCTGCTGCTCGAGGAGCAGGATCCCGCCGCCGATGTCGTTCTGGCGGAGTCGATTTCGATGGCGATGCTGGTGGTGCTGGAAACGCTGAGTCCCGACGAGCGGGCCGTGTTCGTGCTGCGCGAGGTGTTCGGTTTCGACTACGGCGAGATCGCCGAGGCGGTGGGCAGGCCGGCGCCCACCGTCCGGCAGGTCGCCCACCGGGCACGCGAACATGTCCGCGCCCGGCGCAAGCGGTTCGACACGGTGGACCCCGAACGCAACGCCGAGATCACCGCGCAGTTCCTGGCCACCGCGGCCGGCGGCGACGTGGAGGCGCTGATGTCCATGCTCGCCCCCGATGCCACCTGGACCGCCGACAGCGGCGGTGTGGTGAGCGCCGCCCGCCGACCGGTGGTCGGCGCCCAGAAGGTGGCCCGCGCCATCGTCGGCCTAATGCGCCGGGCCGCCACCATGGGCGCGACGCGGGTGGAAATGGTGACCTGCAACGGTGCCCCGGCGGTGCTGCTATACCTCGGCGACCAGCTCGAAGGCGTGATCACGCTCGAGATCACCGGCGACAAGATCACCAACTTCTACGTGATGCGCAACCCGCAGAAGCTGGCGGCGCTGGCCACCGCCCGCGACATCAGCCGCGGGTGAGCCCATCCGCCCGGTGCCGCGGGGGATGCGAAACGCCGCCGCTCTGACAAGCTAGAGCGGTGCGCATCGACCGGCTCGGCGATCTTGGCGCCGCACCTCAGGTGCTGCGCGCAGTGGGTGACGCCACCGGCCGGCTCGGCCTGCCCCCGCCCGCCGCGCTGACCGGTGAGTGGTTCGGCGCCCTGGCGGTGATCGCGCCGAGCCTGTCGGTGCACCCGGTGCACGTCGACGACGTCTTCGCGGTCCCGGTAGCGCGGACGCCGGAGCCGCGCGCGGTGGGCGGCGGCTGGATCGGTTACCTGTCGTATCCGGACGCCGGCGCCGACGCACAGCCCCACCGGATTCCCGAGGCCGCCGGCGGCTGGACCGACTGCGTGCTGCGCCGCGACCGCGACGGCCACTGGTGGTACGAGAGCCTCTCCGGTGCGCCGATGCCGAACTGGCTGACCACCGCGCTGACCAGACCGAGGGCCGCCGCGCGCGAGTGCCACATCGAGTGGGGCATCGCCGACCGGGCGGCGCATCGCGACGGCGTGCTGGCCTGCCTGGAGGCGATCCGCGCCGGCGAGGTGTACCAGGCCTGCGTGTGCACGCAGTTCACCGGTGCCGTCACCGGCGCCCCGCTGGACTTCTTCATCGACGGCGTCGCCCGCACCTCCCCCGCCCGGGCGGCCTACGTCGCCGGCGCCTGGGGTGCGGTGGCGTCGCTGTCCCCGGAGCTGTTCTTGCGGCGGCGCGGGACGGTGGTGGCGTCCAGCCCGATCAAGGGCACGCTGCCGCTGGCTGCGTGGCCGTCGGCGCTGCGCGCGTCGGCCAAAGAGGTCGCCGAGAACATCATGATCGTGGACCTGGTCCGCAACGACCTTGGCCGGGTGGCGATCGTCGGCACGGTGACCGTGCCCGAGTTGTTGGTGGTGCGCCGGGCGCCGGGCGTGTGGCACCTGGTCTCGACGGTGTCCGCGCAGGTCCCCACCGAGCTGCCGACTTCGGCGCTGCTGGACGCCACCTTCCCTCCCGCCTCGGTCACCGGCACCCCCAAACACCGTGCCCGCCAACTGCTCTCGCAGTGGGAACCCAACCGCCGCGGAATATATTGCGGGACAATCGGATTGGCCTCACCCGTGGCGGGCTGCGAGTTGAACGTCGCGATCCGCACCGTCGAATTCGACGCCGCGGGTGGCGCGGTGCTGGGCGTCGGCGGCGGCATCACCGCCGACTCCGACCCGGACGCCGAATGGAAAGAATGCCTGCACAAGGCGTCCCCGGTCGTCGGGCTGCCGCCGATCGCCGCCGCCAGCGCGGCGGGCTAGTCGCGGCGGGACTGCAGCACCGCGTCGTAGAGCTGGCGCGAACGCACCCCCGGATGCATGCCGGCCACCTCGCCGCAGGCGTCCTTGATGCGGGCGCCGCCGGCGACCAGCTCCTCGACCTCGGCGACCAGCGCCGGCAGGTCGGCGCGCGGGGTGGCGCCGGCCAGCACCACGGTGATTTCACCGAGCACCCCGTCGGCCGCCCAGGCCGCCAGCTCGTCGAGCGAGCCGCGCACCACTTCCTCGTGCACCTTGGTCAGCTCCCGGCAGATCGCCGCGCGGCGTGCACCGCCGAGCCGCTCGACGGCGTCCTGCAGACACGCCGCCAACCGCCGCGGGGATTCGAAGAACACGCAGGTGCGCCGCTCGTCGGCCAGCGAATCCAGCCAGCTCCGCCGCGCCCCCTTCTTGCGCGGCGCAAATCCCTCGAAGCAGAACCTCTCGGCCGGCAGACCGGACACGGCCAGCGCGGTCGTCACCGCCGACGGGCCCGGCAGGCAGCGCACCGGCAGGTCGGCCTCCACGCAGGCCGTCACCAGCCGATAGCCGGGGTCGCTGATCAGCGGCATACCGGCGTCGCTGACCACCAGCACCGTCGCGCCAGCGCGGATCGCCTCGACCAGCGAATCCACCCGGGAGCTCTCGACCTGGTCGAACATGCTGATCACCCGGCCGGTGATGCGTACGTCGAGGGCCTTGGCCAAAGTGCGCACCCGCCGGGTGTCCTCGGCGGCCACCACCTCGGCTCGGGCCAGGGCGTCCAGCAGGCGGGGTGAGGCATCCGACGGCTGGCCCAGCGGGGTCGCGCCCAGCAACAGGCGGCCGGTGGTCATGACCGACAGCCTACGATCGACACCGATGACCGCCCCGCCCCGCGAATCCCCCCCGACCATCGAGGGTGCCGAGACGCAACGTGTGGTGCCCGTCGTCAGCCCCGGACCGTTGGTGCCGGTGGCCGACTTCGGCCCGACCGATCAGGTCCGCGGCTGGGTGGTGACCGGGATCATCGCGCTGGTGGCGGCGATCACCCGCTTCCTGAACCTCGGCTCACCTACCGACGGCGGCACCCCGGTCTTCGACGAAAAGCATTACGCCCCGCAGGCCTGGCAGGTGCTGCACAACCACGGCGTGGAGGACAACCCCGGGTTCGGCCTGGTCGTGCATCCGCCGGTCGGCAAGCAACTGATCGCCCTCGGCGAGGCGGTCTTCGGCTACAGCGGCATCGGCTGGCGGTTCACCGGCGCGTTGCTCGGCGTGGTGATGGTGGCGCTGGTGATGCGGATCGTCCGGCGGATCAGCCGCTCGACGTTGATCGGCGCGATCGCCGGCGTGCTGGTGATCTGCGACGGCGTCAGCTTCGTCGCCGCGCGGACCGCCTTGCTCGACGGCATACTCACCTTCTTCGTGGTCGCGGCGTTCGGCGCGCTGATCGTCGACCGCGACCAGGTTCGGCAGCGGATGCACGCCGCGCTGGCCGACGGCCGCCACGCCGACACGGTGTGGGGGCCGCGGCTGGGCGTGCGGTGGTGGCGGTTCGGCGCCGGGATCCTGCTCGGATTGGCTTGTGGCACAAAGTGGTCCGGCCTGTATTTCGTGCTGTTCTTCGGGGCCATGTCGCTGGCGTTCGACGTGGCCGCGCGGCGCCAGTACCAGGTCACCCGGCCCTGGCTGGGAACCTTGCGCCGCGACCTCATCCCCACCGCCTATGCGCTGGGCGTCATTCCGGTGTTGGTGTATCTGGCCAGTTACGCACCGTGGTTCGCCTCCGAGACCGCCATCGACCGGCACGAGGTGGGCCAGACGATCGGCCCCCGCTCGCTGGTGCCGCTGCCGGATGCCATCCGGTCGCTGTGGCACTACACCGCCAAGGCGTTCCAGTTCCATGCGGGCCTGACGAATTCCGCGGGCAACTACCACCCCTGGGAATCGAAACCGTGGAGCTGGCCGATGTCGTTGCGGCCGGTGCTCTACGCCATCGACGAGCAGAACGTCCCCGGGTGCGGCGCCCAGTCCTGCGTCAAGGCCGAGATGCTGGTGGGCACGCCGGCGATGTGGTGGCTGGCGGTGCCGGTGCTCGTTTTCGCGTTGTGGCGCATGCTGGTCCGCCGCGACTGGCGCTACGCCGCGGTGCTGGTCGGCTACTGCGCGGGCTGGCTGCCCTGGTTCGCCGACATCGACCGGCAGATGTACTTCTTCTACGCGGCGACGATGGCTCCCTTTTTGGTGATGGCCATCGCGCTGATTTGCGGCGACGTGCTCTACACCCCCGGCGCGCCACCCCGGCGGCTGCGGCTGCAGCTGCAGGCGAATTCGGAGCGACGCACGCTGGGGCTGATCGCCGTGTGCTGTTACGTGGCGCTGGTGGTGACGAATTTCGCGTGGCTATTCCCGGTGCTCACCGGCCTGCCGATTTCGCAGCAGACGTGGAACATGGAGATCTGGTTGCCCAGCTGGCGGTAGCGCGCTACTTACAACAGGTCGCGGGCGACCGGGCAGGACATACACCGCGGGCCGCCGCGGCCGGTGCCCAGTTCCGATCCGGCGATGGTCAGCACCTCGATGCCGGCGTCCTGCAAGCGGGTATTGGTCTGGGCGTTGCGCTCGTAGGCGACCACCACACCGGGCGCCAGCGACAGCGTGTTGTTGCCGTCGTCCCACTGTTCGCGTTCGGCGACAACGGGATCCAGCCCCGTGTCGATGACCCGCAGCTTGTCGATCTCCATCGCCTTGGCCGCCGCCTCCAAGAACGGGGCTTCGTCGCTGATGGCCACCCCGTCGGGCGTGCGCGCAATGGTGAACGCCGACAACGAGTCCACGATGTTGGCGTACATCACCACCGTGTCGGTGTCGACCATCGTGCACACCGTGTCCAGGTGCATCTGGGCACGCCGCTGCGCGATCGGCACCGCCAGCACGGTGTTCGCCAGGTCGTCGTCAAACAGGCTGCGGGCCAAGGCTTCCGCGCCGGCGGGGGTGGTCCGCTCCCCCACCCCGACGGCGACCACGCCGGGCGCCAGCAGCAGCACGTCACCACCCTCGACGGGGGCGGTGCGCGACTCGTAGGCCCGGCGCACGCCGGTGAACCGCGGATGGTGGGCGTAGATGAGATCGGTCAGCGACGCCTCGCGCCCGCGGGCGCGCAGCGCCAGCGTCGGGATCACCACCCGCCGCCCGATCCAGATCGACGAGTCGCGGGTGAACACCAGATTGGGCAGCGGGTCGATGACGAAGTCACCGCCGTGGTGCATGCGCAGCACCAGCGAGACGTCGGTCCGGGTGTCGGCGGGTAACTCGTTGAACGTCATCCCGGCCATCAGTACCTGGGCCAGCCGGGCCGGCTCGAGCCCCCGCAGATATGCCGAAAGTTCTTGCGCCAACGGCAGTCCGAGCCGTCGCGCGTCAACGGCAGCCGCGACGCCCTGCATCCGCGCGGCTCCGCTGTGTGTGAGCGCCTCGGTGAGCAGATCCGACATCAGCAGCACCTCGACGCCGCGGGACCGCAACAGCGCCGCGAACTGGTCGTGCTCGTCTTGCGCGCGAGCGACCCACGGCAGGCCATCGAACAGCAGCTGGTCGACGTTGCGCGGGTTCAGCCGGAGCAGCTCGGCACCGGGGCGGTGCAGGATGACCACGCGCAGCGCGCCGACCTCGGAATTGGTGCCCAGCTCGACAACACCCACAGCTCAACCGTAGCGGCGCCGGGGCGTACCGTCCCGCCACACGCGCAGCGCGCGCCCCGTGCCATCGAACGGATGTGCGATAAACTCGGTGGCGTGGAGATCGCGGTCCAAGGCTCCCTGTTCCAGCACACCGAGCGCCGAGAACTCGGTGACGGCGCGTTCATCGAGATCCGTGCCGGCTGGCTCACCGACGCCGATGACCTGCTGGAGGCCTTGCTGTCGACGGTGCCGTGGCGCGAGGAGCGCCGGCAGATGTACGACCGGGTGGTCGACGTGCCGCGGCTGGTGAGCTTTCACGACCTCGCGGTCGACGAGCCGCCGCACCCTGAGCTGGCCCGGCTGCGCCGCCGGCTCAACGACATCTACGCCGGTGAACTCGGTGAGCCCTTCACCACGGTGGGGTTGTGCTGCTATCGCGACGGCTCGGACAGCGTCGCCTGGCACGGCGACACCATCGGCCGCAGCAGCTCCGAGGACACGATGGTGGCGATCGTGAGCCTGGGCGCCACCCGCGCCTTCGCGATGCGCCGCCGCGGCGGCGGCCCGTCGCTGCGGTTGCCGCAGGCGCACGGCGATCTGCTGGTGATGGGTGGATCGTGCCAGCGCACCTGGGAGCACTCCGTGCCCAAGACGACGGCGGCCGTGGGTCCGCGGGTCAGCATTCAGTTCCGGCCGCGCGGCGTGCGCTGAGCGGCGGCCGCAAGCGCGGCGGAGCCGGGCGCGGCGGGCCGCCGCCATCAAGCTGAGCGGTTTAGGCGCGCACCGCCGACACCGCTTTGACCAGCAGGTCGCGCGCGCGTTGGGTGTCGACGGGGGCGACGGGCTGATCCGGAATCACCAGCGGGTTGGCGATGACGATCACCTGGTAGTCGCCGAATGCGGCCGAATAGTCGTACAGCTCACCGGTGCGCGGACCGCCCGGCGTCAACGCCTGCATCACGCGATGCACACCCAGCGTGCGGGTGCTGGCGATCTGCGGCGCCTCGACCACCTGAACGCCGCCGCGCAGCTGCGGGCCGGCGAAGGTCACCTTGGCGCAGTCCTTCCCGGGATCGTTGAGGGGCAACGCTTTTGAGGTCTCCAGCGCGATCACCACGAACCGGTTGCCGCGGCCCTCGGCGGTGACCGCGGACATGTTGCCCTGCAGATCGGCCGGCATGTCCGGCCCGGCCGCCACTTTCGCGCAGTTCGCCGGGTCGAACGTCAACCCGTCGGGCAGTTTGCGGCCGGCCAGCAGCTTGGGGTCTATTCCCCGTTCGCTGATTTCGCTGACCTGATAGTCGGCTCCGAAGCTGGACTTCACGTCGACGACCTTGTTGATGTCGACCTTCGCCGGGTGAGTGGGCGGTGAGCAGCCGGCCAAAACGCAGACGGCCGCAACCGCGAGCAACATCTTGGACATCGTGGCCAATCTACCCAAGCGGAGAGCTCAGCTGCGCAACGTGGACACCGTTTTGGCGAGCAGGTCCGCGGCGAATTGCGGCGGCAGCACCGGAAGCGCCGAGCCCGGATCGGTGGTCAGCGTGGTGAACGCGTAGTAGCTGCCCAGGTAGGCGGTGAAAGTATAAATGCGCGAATCTATTTCGGTGCCGGACTCGACCGATGACTTGACGTCGGCCACCATGCCGACGGTTTGGACGCCTTCGACGTGCGGCGCGTCGGTGAGGTGGACATGCGCCACGGTGTTCCCGGCGGTCTCCGACCACTGGGCGCACGCCGTGACCAGCTCGTCGGGGAAATCGACCGGTCCCGGCAAAGCCACCACCACCGCGTTGACAATGCCGCCACTGCCTGAGCCCGACACGCCCTGCGCCGATTGGTCGCGCCCGTTCCCGGGGTCGGCTAGCGCCCCGCACCTGGCCGGCTTGGCCTGCAGATCGTCCCCCAGGCTCCAGATCACCCTCGGGGAGGCCGCGCTGGGGATACCGGTGGTCACCTCGTAACCGGGCGGCAGGTCGCGAACGACCCGTTTGATGTTGACGGGATTGACGGCCGCGGTGGTGCTCGGCGGCGATTTCGCCGCAACGGGCGGCGGTTTGGGCGCGGGTGGGTGAGCGCACCCGGCGACGGCCAACGCGAGCGCTGTGGTCACCGCCGGGCCAATCCCGAACGGCCGCATGAGGAGTTGATAGCACAGCAGAGCGCCATACCGGCTGCCCCACGCCAGCGCCGGGTCCGGTCGGAATTGCCAAACGTGCTAGCGCATGCGCCAGCGGATTTGGAAGTCACCTCATGGTCCGGAGACAGGCGCCCGGTTCAAAGCACTTCGCCGTCTTAGCCGACGGCCTCGATCACCTGGCGGGCGACGCGCTTGATCTGCTCGGCCTCGTCACGCCGGAACGGCAGGTGACGCGGATGGGGAACGTCGATCACGGTGGTGATGACGCCGATGTCCTCGCGTTGCCAGACGGCGCCGTAGCGATCCATGATCGCGCGCATCGGCCCATTGTCGGAAAGCATTCGCGCCGAGAACCTTTCGATGCCGTCCACGTCGGCGGCGATGGCTAGCGCGCTGATCAAATAGGTGCCGATGCCGCGGCCCTGGTAGGCGTCGGCGACGGTGAAGGCGATCTCGGCGACCGTCGGGTCGTTGGCGTCGCGCACGAAGCGCGCATCGGCCACCGGGTCGCTGCCGTCGGTGACTACCCACACGAAGTGATCGACGTAGTCGACCTCCGACAGGTAGTGCATCAAAGCCGGGGTCGGCAGCCGCGGGGTCATGAAGCGCCGATACAGCGTGTCGCTGGAGAAGTAGATGTGGCCGTGCACGGTGCGCTCGCTGTCGCCGGGCAACACCGGGCGCAGCAGGAGCAGCGTGCCGTCCCGAACGCGGATCGGGATCGGCGTGATGAACGCGGCGAGACGCTGGCGCACGGTGCGCAGCAGCCGCGGCGTGATGCCGGGGATGTGCGCCAAGCTGGCGAAGGCTCTGGTGTCACCGATCCAACCGGTCAGCGGTTCGGCGGTGGTCACCGTCGCGGTGCGGGGGATGTCGCGCAGCAGGGCGATCTCGCCGACGATCATGCCCGGGGACGCGTGCTCGACGATCACGACACCGTCGTCGCCGACGTGTTTGATCTCGGCGGTACCCGAGGAGATCAGCAAAAAGGAGACGGCCTGCTCGCCCTGGCGCATCAGCACCTGGCCGGGCGCGGCGCGCAGGGGCTGCAGGCGGCCCGCCAGCGGGGCGAGGTCTTCGGCGGGACATCCCTGGAAGATGTCCATCGTCGCCAGCTCGTCCACCCGGGCGCCGGTCAGTCCGGCCACCGCTACGGACCGCCGCCCGCAGCACCGCGACACCACTGGGTGCGTCGCGGTGATGCCATGACCTGCCCGCCTGCTTGCCGTCGTCTACCGCGCCGGCCCGAGGAACCCGGCTGCGGTCGGATGTTGCCCAGGTTATGAGCCGGTGGCGGCGGCGGCAAGGATGCGCGGCGTGTTCTTGAACCGACCTAAAGCGACGCTCGGGCGCTCAAGACCAGTTGCACCGCGCCGGCCAGGTCGTCGACCACGAAGTCCGCATCGACGGTCCGGTGGCCACCCGTGCGCAGCAGGATGGTCGCCGTTCCCGCCGTCCGGCCCGCCATCATGTCGGTGTCGCAGTCGCCGATCATGACCGACTCGGCCAGCTCGAAGCCGTGCTCTTGCGCCGCGCGCACCAACATCCCGGCGAGGGGCTTGCGGCACTCACAGCTGTTCGCCGCGTGCGGACAGTGGTAGACGGCATCGAGCCGGGCGCCGTCGTTCGCCAGCAGTTGGTGCAGCCGCTGCTGGATGGTCGTGAAACACCCTGGCTCGGCGGGCGTTTCCGAGAGCCACCGCTGGTTGGTCACCAGCACCGTCCGCAGACCGGCGGCGTTCAGGGCGGCCACCGCCTTGGCCGCGCCCGGCAGCAGCACCAACTCGTCCGGCGATCGGATGTACTCGCCGTCGGCGGCCTTGACATTGATGGTGCCGTCCCGGTCCAGAAAGACGGTGCGCACGTTGCTCAGATCGGGTGCGGCCATCGTCGAAGTCAGGAGGGCCTGGGAAACAATGCCGCCTCGACCATTTCGCAGATGGAGTGGCCCAGGTGCAGGCATGCTTCCTGGATTCGCCCGGTGTCGTGACTGGGCACCCGGATGCAGATCTCGGCGACGTCGGCCGCCTTGCCGCCGAGGGCGCCGGTGAGCGTGACGGTCGTCATCCCCGCCTGGCCGGCGACCTCGAGCGCACGAACGACGTTGGGCGAGTTGCCCGATGTCGTCAGGCCGACCACCACGTCGCCGGGACGCCCGGCGGCCAGGACCTGGCGGGCGAACACCTCGTCATAGGAGTAGTCGTTGCCGATCG
Source organism: Mycobacterium sp. 1482292.6 (assembly GCF_001672995.1). Classification (NCBI taxonomy): domain Bacteria; kingdom Bacillati; phylum Actinomycetota; class Actinomycetes; order Mycobacteriales; family Mycobacteriaceae; genus Mycobacterium; species Mycobacterium sp. 1482292.6. The sequence goes on from NZ_LZKV01000232.1 coordinate 83,696, forward strand.
CCGTCATGGCCGCGGTGGCGTCGGGAAGGCTGATCGCCGCGAGTCCGGGGCGGTCAAAAGCGAAGCGGCCCATGAGTTCCGCCGCCAGGTGTCCGGCATCTTGCGCAGAGCCGCCGTTGCCGAAGAAGATCACCTTGCCGCCGGCGCGCAGCGAGGCGATGATCACCCGCGCCACTTCGACGGTCCGTGCGGCGAAGTCGCCCTGCTGCATTTGTTGCTTGACCGCGATGGTCTCGGCCAGCCGCCGCTGGACCAGCTCGACGCTCGGTGACACGACGTCCGGCCCGGTCATGCCGACCATGTTGTCAATCCCTTGCTCTCAAAGGCGAATTCGGTGACGGTGGCCCCGGCACCCTCGAGGGCCTCGATGAGACGGTGTTTCTTGGCGAAGTCGCAGAACAGCAAAATGTATCCCCCGCCGCCGGCGCCGGTGAGCTTGCCGCCCAGCGCGCCGTTCTTGAGCGCGAGATCGTAGAGGTCGTCGATGCGCTCGTTGGTGATGTAGGGCGACATCCGTTTCTTGTGGGTCCAGGCTTCGCCGAGCAGAGCACCGAAATCGTTGAGCTTTCCGGTCAGCAGCGCCGCCTTCATCGCCACCGCCAGGTCCTTCTGGGCCCGAAGGCCGGCCAGGGTGTCATCCGAACCCGTTGTGGCGCGCCGGGTTTGGTCCTCGATCACCCGCGCGGAGTCACGGGTGATGCCGGTGTAGCACAGCAGCAGGCTCAGTTCGAGCTCGAAGGCGGTCTCGTCCCGGATCCGCAGGGGATTCACGATCACGCGGTCGGTGAACTCGATGAAGTTGAATCCGCCGAACGTCGCGGCGTACATGTCCTGCATGCCGCCCGCGATGCCCAGGTCTTCACGCTCGATGGCACACGCCAGTTGGGCGGTCTCGTACTCGCCCATCGGGACCCGGTAATGCTCGGCCAGCAGGCCGGTCAGGGCGACCATCATCGTCGACGACGAACCCAGCCCGGAGCCGGGGGGTGCGCTGGAACGCAGCACCAGGTCGTAGCCGTCCGTGCCGTCGCGGCCGAATCTGCGCACCGCGGCCTTGATCAGATCGAGGCTGCCGTCGTAGAGGATTTCGCTGTCGAGCGTCATCTCGTGGGTGGTCTTGAAGTCCACCGATTCGATGCTGACCCGGCGGTCGGTGCGGGGCACCAGCGATCCCTGGGCGTAGCGGTCGATGGTCGCCGAAAGGACGCAGCCGCCTTCGGTCGTCGGGAACGGCGGCACGTCGGTGCCGCCCCCGGCGAACGAGATCCGCAGCGGCGCTCGTGCGCGAATTCGGGGACGCGTCACGGGGATTGGCCTTCGATTGGTTCACTCAACCAACCGGATAGCGATTTCCGAGAGGCCACGCCCGCCACGTGCTAATCCCATCATCCGGGGACAGTGAAGCGTCGCCAGCCTAACAGGCTGACCAGCGCGATCGGCGGGTTTTCAGGACTTCTTCCGACTGGGCTCCAGCACGAAATCGACGACGATCGCGGCGATGTCGTCGATCGCGCGGCGGGCGATGACTTCATAGCCGTGGGTGCTCAGCGTGGGCAGGCACAGCAGGCCGGCGCGCGCGGTCAGCCCGCTGGCCTTCGAGTGCGAGGCGTCGGATTCGAAGGCGCCCAGCGCGGCGGCCTGCGGTGACAGTTCGCGGTCGGTGGCAATTTTCAGAAGCCGGTCGGCGACGCTCTTGTCGTACACGCACAGCGCGTCGCTGTAGCCGATGATCGGGCCGCCCGTCACGCTGGTGGTGTATTCGCGTTCGGTGGGGCCGACCTCCAGCGCGAGGGTGAGGTCGCCGGGCAGGGTGGCGCTGGCGTAGGTGCCGCCCACCCCGCCGATCTCTTCGTTGGTGGTGAACACCAGGTAGACGTCGTCGGCGGGCCGTTGTTGGCGCTCGCGCAGCAGCCGCGCGGCCTTCAGCAGCGCGGTCACCGCGGCGCGGTCGTCGAGGAAATAGGCGCCGACGTAGTCGCCGATCTCGACCATCGATCTCTTGCTGCGGTCCATGCAGACTCGGGTGCCTGGGTGCACCCCGGCGGCAGTCAGCTCGTCGGCGGTGCGGCCGGTGAAAACGTAGACGTGATCCCAGTCCAGCGCGCGGTCGCCCTGATCGGGCTTGGTCTCCCAGATCCGCGAGCTTTCCTGGGTGGTGTGCTCGGAGCCGAGAGTCAGTACGGCCGTGAGGGTTTCGTTGTCGCCGAGGACGGAGACCGGGCCCAGTCCGAAGTTTCCCGGGTACATGGTGCCCAGCTGCGTCAAATGCAGTGTGCCGTCGGGTTCTACGCGCTTGACGATCATGGACAGTTCGTCCATGTGCGCCATTACCCGTGTCGCGGTACCGGGGATGGCCTCGGTGCGGTGGCGGTGGTTGGGTGCCCCACTGTCGCCGGCGGACGGATCGGCGGCGACGTATCCGATCAGATTGCCGGCGTCGTCGGTCCACATGTCGTCGACCACCGGTTGCAGTTCGCGGGCGATGACTTCGCGGACGGCGTCCTCCTGCCCGCACGGCCCATAGGTCAACAACAGCTCTTGCAACAACTCGTCGGTGGAATCGCGGTCGCGATGCGCCATCAGATCCTCTCCATCGTGGGGTCAGAGGATCAGTACCCGCCCCGGCCTGCGACTACGCCGAAAGCCCGAATATGTCAGCTCAGCGCCACGCCCAGTTCCTGGGCGAACACCCTGATCATGTGTTGTACGGCGATTTCGTTGCGCCCGATGATCATGTGGTCGTGCTGGCCGTGCCGGACGCCCTCGCCGCATTGCGGCAGCATCGCGAAGTCCTCGTCGCGCACGGCCGCATGGACGCCCTCGAAGACCGCGTCGTACGCGGCCCTCATCTCGTCGTTGGTGGCCGGGATGCGGCCCATCCAACTGTGGCGGACCGTGCAGCGGGTCGGCTCACCGGCGGGCAACATGTCGATGATCTCCACGCCCACCGGGCTGTTGGCCAGGATGAGGTTCGGATACACCCAATAGATCACTCCCATGTTCGCCACCGGGTCCAGCGACGCCGTGGAATCGGTGTCGGCGTTGGTGATCCAGGTGAACGGGAAGCCGATCCGGTGATGCTTGCCGAACTCGTCGTAGACCATCGTGTTGGCCAGGGTGTTCTGCCCGATGAGGCTCTCGCCGTGCACGTACGGGAAGTGGTAGCCCTCGGCGAACGCCTCCAGGGCGCCCTTCCAGGACACGTCGGAGGTGAATTCGCGCTGGGTGTGATAGCCGTAGGCCGCGTAGTTCCACAGCTCCAGTTCGGCACCGAACTCGCCCAGGTGTGCGTCGAGGTCGATGGTCGCGTCGGCGGTCAGCACCGCCCAGATGAAGCCGTACCGCTCCTCGGAGGGCAGCTCCACCAGGCCGTAGTCCTTGGTGTCCATCGAGTCGAAGCCGGCCTTGCCCGGGACGGTGAATAATTCGCCGGTGTTGCGGTAGGTCCAGGCGTGATACGGGCAGACGAACCGCGAGGCGTTGCCCGAGCCGCAGGCCGGCATCGCGCCGCGGTGCCGGCAGTAGTTGAGCAACACGTGGCTGGCGCCGGTGCGATCGCGGGTGACCAGCAGCGAATCCCCCAGCACCGAGCGCACCACGTAGTCGTTTTTGTTCGGCACCTGCGCCGACGGGACGATGGCCAGCGGTACCCGGCGCAGAATCTGCGATTCCTCGATCTCGGTGATCTTGGGATCGCGGTAGTAGTGCAGCGGCACCCGCAGTTCGTGCTCGGCCAGGTCGGTCGTCTTGTCCAGGGCATGACGCAGGCCGCGCCGCGTCAGCGTCGCGTCGGTGCCGGGCACCGGTCGGTCGATCGTCGTCACCCTGGCCTCCTTCGGTCCAACACTTCGGACCATACAATCACTATCGTTTGTATTGTCAAGGCGCGGGGCCGGCGTGTGCGACGATCACGCAATGCGCCGGCATGGCTGGTCGGGTGACATCCCGGCGGACGACGACGAGGCCGTCGCGCGCATCCTGACGGCGACGCGGGCGGCCATCGACGCGCGCGGGACCGTGAGCGTTTCCGAGGTCGCCTCGACGCTCGGCGTGACGCGGCAGACGATCTACCGGTACTTCCCCACCCATGAGGCACTGATGGGCGCCACGGCCCTAGCCTCCGTCGACGGGTTCCTGGATCGCCTTGCGGCGCACCTGGGTTCGATCACCGATCCCACCGAAGCGGTGGTCGAGGGCATCGCCTACACGTTCGAGCAACTCGCGCATGACAAGTACCTGAGTTTGGTATTCCAACCCGGCAAGGCCAGCGCGTTCACCGCGGGGGTCACCTCGGATCAGGCCATTTCGTTCGGCCGGACGATCCTGCGGCGATTCGATGTCGATTGGGCCGCAGCGGGATTCGCCGACCACAGGCTCGACGAACTGGTCGAGGTCATGCTGCGGATGCTGCAGTCATTGATCGTGGATCCCGGCCGGCCGACGCGCACCGGACCGGAGCTACGACGCTTTTTGACGGACTGGATCGCGCCGTCGGTGCGCGCGCATGCCGCCGTTGAGCGCTAGTTACCGGCCCGTGAATCGCGGTTCACGTCTGGCGGCGAAGGCGGCCCGCCCTTCTTTGGGTCAGCGGAGCGAACCACCTCGAACGCTGAACCGACAGGAAGCCCGCTTGACGGTGCGGTCCGGCAGGGAAACGAGGGGGTGGGGGTGGCCCCTGTCGTGTTTACTCGCCGCCTTATACAACCCAGCGCCCACTCTTGCTCTGGAGAACTTTGCGTCCGTAGTCCGTCGCAGTAGCTCCGACAGCCCTCGCCATCTATCAACGCGCCCAACCGCATTAGCTCCGACGTTCACGCTCCGCCAGAACGGTAGGCGATTACAAACACCCATGTTGACTCGTTCGCATCAAGTAGGTCAGGGGTTCGATTCCCCTTAGCCCCATAGCGTTGGTCACCTCAGGGCGATTGGCCCCAGGCTCAGGGATGCAGGTTCCACTGACCGCAATCCTCGGCGAGGACGTCGTTGACGTCCACTTCGAGTCCCCCCACCACCGGGCCCGGATTCGACGCCGTGCTCACCACGCGTTGGTAGAGAACCGCGGTGGGCTCGATGCGCCCGTGGGACCAGGACCGCGTTTGCCACGCCCACCGGTGGCCGGGGGTCCGTGAATTTCCGATGACGCCGTCGTCGGCGGCCCATTTGCAGACATCGCTACCGCCATAGACTCCGGTGCGCTGTACTCCCAACACCGAATTGATTCCGCGAAACCATTTGAGCGCCAAATTGGTCCAGGTGTCGCGGTTTATGTCCTCGTCGACGCTGAAGAAAATCGGGGCACTCTGACCGCCGCCAGCCGCGGAATGCAGCGCCCAGGCGGTGCGCGCATCGGAGACGCCGCCCTCGAACCCGCGCCTGAAGTCCGATGGCGCCGTCCCGCCCGGCTTGCCGTACTGGTAATTGCTGACGATCATCAGCCCGGCAGCGGTCAGCTGCTCGGCGTAACGCCGGGTGATCGGTTTGGCGCCCATGGACGAGCCGGGACGCGATAGCGACACGTAATTGATGACACCGGAGTAGCCGGCAGCTCGAATCTGCTCCGCTGGAACTTGGCGCATGGCGAAGTCGATCAATCTGGGAGTGGCGGCAGCCGTCGCAGGAACGCTGACATTTGCCGATGCCGCATATAGCCCTGGCAGCACAGACATGGCGATGGCGTAACGGAATACGTCGCGCCGGTGCATGGTGCGTGATCGCGGGAGGCGCACATTTCCCGACAATTCCTGCATCGCGTGATGTTAAATTTGTGGACTTTGCTAGTAGAAGTGACGTGAAGGATTCGATATCAAATCGGTCTTTACGGTTCACCGACCTGAGTCAACGGCTGAAGCGGTGACGACGGTTAGAACTTCACCGCGAGGTTTTGGTGCGCCAGCCTACGAACCCCCCAGAAATAGGTGACGAATGGCATGGTGCACCACAACAGGTTCAGGACGACGAACTTGATCCACATCTCGACTGGGCTGGTCATGCTTTGCAGGTTGTTGGCTATCTCTACCCCGAAGTAGACCGCTGGCAGCGTCACCTCGACGATCATCCCGCCCATGATGAAAGAGAGTTGGGTGTTGGTAAACCGCTTGCCGTTGCGGAAGAACTGGACCATCGCATACGCCTCGAAGAGTCCGATGAAGAAGGCGACCCACTCAAGGACGACGATGAGCGGGTCGCCGTTGAGGTAGCGGGCGTCGCCGCCGAGCAGGATGGGCGACCACATGTACGTCCAGAGCGCGCCGTGGTGGACGCCGGTCTTGATCTGGTCGAAGAACAAAAGCCACGGTAGTTCCCAGATGAATCGTGGGATCAGGGCAATAAAGACCCAGACGATGACCATTGCACTGAGCCGTTCCGCCTTGGTGCGGTCACGTTGGCCGGGAAGCGGTAGCCACGGCAGCGCGAGTGCGGTCACAAAACAGCCCACGACGAAGGCGACCAGCGTGGTCGACGCGACGACGTGGGAAACCCCGGCATGAAATTCGAGGTACCAGAACACAACGTGGATGACGAAGAAGAACGCAAGAACGCCAAACAGCGACTTTTGCAGTGACGAGAGTCCGGGCTTCGCCGAGGAAACCTGCCGGTCGTCGGCACTGATTGTCTCAGTCATGGAGTTGGCTTTCAGCGGGAACGGTTAGCTGCATGCCAAAAGCATGGCACGCGCCATGTTTTTGTAGCAAGGGTCGCTAAGCGGTAAACGCGAGAGCGAGCACCCGCTGTGCTGACGACCCGGGAACTTCGACGAGTGCCTTAAGCTAATTTTGATGAAGCAACCCGGTGAGCAGGGCGGATTGCGGCTGTGACGGCGAGCAGACGCACCGCTCCGCGTCGCCCGGTCGCTGGTCGACAACAGCGCGGCGACCGGACCCGAGAACTGCTGATCGACGAGACGGTTCGCTGCGTTCGCGAAGAAGGCTTTTCCGCAGCTAGTGCTCGGCACATCATTGAACGCGCCGGCGTGAGTTGGGGCGTCATTCAGCATCACTTCGGGGATCGCGACGGCCTGTTGACAGCGGTCATAGAAGATGCCGTTGACCGCCTCGTCGCCTCACTTGAGGTGCTGGCCGATCCTGACCGGGTAATGGACACCGAACACTTGGTGCGGGCAACGTGGGACGCATTCGCCAACCCAAAGGCCATGGCAGGCTTGGAGATCCTCATTGCGGCCAAGGACCTGCGCGGCAGTCTTGGTGGACAACAGATGCAACGTCTCGGTGCGGCCCTGGCGGCGTTGGTCGCCCGTCTGAACACCGTGGCCGACCATGAACATGCCATCGCTTTAGGCATGCTGCTGTGGACAACACCGGTAGCGATGATGCTCGCCGAAATGTTCGCCACGCCTCCGCTAACCACCAAAGATGCCCAGAAGGCAATGGTCAAACTGCTCGAAGAACTTGGCTAAGCCATTGGTTCCGGCGACCACTCGGCGGAAGATGAGCTTCGTCGCCGCGTCGGCTAGCCGCTGCAACCCCTCACATTTCTGGTGTGCCGAGACCGCTACCGGCGGCACGTTCCAGCCGCGATGCCGGCTAACAGCACTCAAGCCGTTACCTGGCCAAACGTTGTGGAGCTAAGGGGAATCGAACCCCTGACCTACTCGATGCGAACGAGTCGCGCTACCAACTGCGCCATAGCCCCTGATCGCTAAGCAGGCTACCAGTCGCGGCACCAACTACCGAACTGCCAGCACTACTCGCCGACGGCGCGCGGCAAGTCCCTGGGCCAACCGAAGGTCCGCATGGCCATCGCGTAGTCCAGGTGCTCGAACACGGGGTCCTCGTCGTCGATCTCCAGAACCACCGCGCCCGGGCGCCGCAGCCGCGACGGGACGACGTCGTAGCCGCGGTCGTAAGCGTTCTCCACGCCGAGCCGCGCCCGCGCCATCCGCTTCATCCTCCGGTGGCGCACCTTCTCCTCGATGCGCGTCTGGCGCCGCAGGTACCCCAGGTACAGCAGGGTGATCGCGGTGGCGGTGCCGCACAACCACCAGGCGCTCGGCGAGATCTTGAAGGCCGCGGTGGCCGAGCCGACCAGGACGACCGCCATCACCATCAGGACCTTCTTGCGGAAGGCGTACTTGCGGGCGCTGACGGCGGCGGCGGTCTTGTTGTCGAACCGGCGCCGCCGCGAGGCGTTGCGCGGCAGCGGTGCCGGCGCGTCGGAGTCGTCGGGCTCGTCGCTCTCGGCGGCGGGCTCCAGGCCGGACGAGTCCTCGACGTACTCGTAGCCGTCCTCGTCGGCATCGTCGGTTTTGGCGACGGCCTCGGTGTCGACCTCGCCGTCTTCGACGGGCTCGGTGTCGGCGATCTCCGCCTCGCCGGCAGACTCGCTGGCCCCTACCGGAAGGACGTGGGAATCCTCGACGACGTCGACGTCGAGGTAGTCGGGCTCGGAGGGCTCGCCTGCCTCGGCGACGGCCATTCTCATCACCACCGGGCGCCGGCGGCTCAGCTCGTCGGTCTCGGGGTCGTCGTCGGATTCGTGGTCGTCATCGTCGGCGAGGTCGTGTTCGTCGTCGAGGTCGGTCGAGTCTTGCGGCGGCGTCCAGTTCGGATCGCTGCGGTGACCGGCGGCCGGGCCGCTGCGCTTGACCAGCCGGGAGTTGCCCCCGCCGTTGAGCACCCGGGTCGCCAGGGCCACGTCGCTGGTGCGCCGCACCGCGTCGCGTTTGCTGACGAGCATCGGCACCAAGACAAACAGCCATAGCACCACGAGCGATATCCACAACAATGACTGCGGGATGCTTGGCATGATGACCTGCTCTCTTCGGTGTCCATCCCCCGCGAAGCCACTGGTGGCCAACGCGGCCCGGTCGTACGACCAGGACAATTACACACCTGTAATTTGCCTCTCACAAGCACCATGAGTCACTCGTGTCGCGCTAGTCCCAGAATGGCAACGATTCGGACTCCCGGCGAGCCGCCGCGAAAGCGGACGACGAAAGCCGGATGACCTAGCGAGAGCCGGTCACACCCAGCTGGCGTTTCCGGCGCGGACCAGCGTCGAGGCCACCGATCCGCTGACCTCTTCGACGGTGATGGCCATCAGCAGGTGATCACGCCACGCCTTGTCGACCTCCAGATAGCGCTGCAACAGGCCCTCCTGGCGGAATCCCACTTTTGCCAGCACGGCCCGGCTGGCGGCGTTTTCCGGACGCACGGTGGCCTCCACCCGATGCAGCATGACCGGGCCGAAGCAGTGGTCGAGGCCCAGCGCCAGCGCCGCGGTGGCCACGCCGCCTCCGGTGGCCGACCGCGGCACCCAGTAGCCGATCCACGCCGACCGCAACGCGCCGTGGGTGACGTTGCCGATGGTCAGCTGGCCGCAGAACCGGCCGTCGAGTTCGATGACGTAGGGCAGCATGCGGCCCTGCCGCGCCTCGGCGCGCAGCCCGGAACACAGCGCCGGCCAGGCGGCCACCGCGTGCCGGGCCGTCCAGTCGCCCTCGGAGCTGGGCTCCCACGGTTCCAGGTGCGCACGATCGGTCAGCCGGATGCGGCTCCACTGCGCGCCGTCGCGCAGCCGCACCGCCCGCAACCGGACGACGCCGGCCGGAACCCGAAGCGGCCCAACGCTCATGGGCCATCCTGGATGGCGGGAATTGGAGCGCAACAGGTTCACCGTGCGTGCAGTCGTTTCGCTCAGCCGCGCTGGGCCAGGAAGGCGACGTCGACGATCTCGCCGGTACGAATCTGCTCGGCGCCGCTGGGCACCACCACCAGACAGTTCGCTTCGGCGAGGGTGGCAAGCAGGTGCGACGAGGCGCCGGGCGCGCCGCCGAGCGCCTGCACCAGATACTCCCCGCTCTCCTGGTCGCGCATCAGCTGCCCGCGCAGGAAACCCTTGCGCCCGGCCACCGACGTAATGGGCGACAGCGTGCGCGCCTGCACGATCCGGCGCATCGGCTGACGCTTGCCCAGCGACAGCCGGATCAGCGGACGGACCATCACCTCGAACACCACCAGCGCGCTCACCGGGTTGGCCGGCAACAGGAACGTCGGGACGCCCTCCCGGCCCAGCTGCCCGAAACCCTGGATGGAGCCCGGATGCATGGCCACCCGCACGACCTCGATCTCGCCGAGCTCGGACAGCACCCGCCGCACCGCCTCGGCCGCGGCGCCCCCGACCGCGCCGGCGATCACGATCACCTCGGCGCGATTGATCTGGCCCTCGACGATCTCGCGGAGCTCGCGGGGGCCGCCGCCGACGATGCCGACGCGGTTGACCTCCGCACCGGCGTCGCGGGCCGCAGCCGCCAGCGCATAGGAGTTGACGTCATAGACCTGCCCGTTGCCCGGGGTGCGCGAGATGTCGACCAGCTCGCCACCCAGCGCCATGATCGTCACCCGCGGCCGCGGGTGGACCAGCACCCGTTCGCGGCCGACCGCGGCCAGCAGCCCGACCTGCGCCGCACCGATGACCGTCCCGGAGCGCACCGCGACGTCGCCGGGCTGGACGTCGTCGCCGGCGCGGCGCACGTAGGCGCCCGACGGGGCGCCCCGCAGGATCCGCACCCGCTGCGTCCCGCCGTCGGTCCATCGCAACGGCAGCACCGCGTCGGCCAACGTGGGCAGCGGGGCCCCGGTTTGCACGCGCACGGCCTGGCGCGGCTGCAGCCGGCTGGGGGTACGCGAGCCGGCCTCGACCGTGCCCATCACCGGCAGCACCAGGCCCTCGCGCCGGTCGTTCTCGCCGGAGTCGTCGAACGGCTCGGGAAGGCTGTCGCTGCCCACCTCGCCCACGCCGAGGACGTCCACGCTGCGCACCGCATAGCCGTCGATCGCGGCCTGATCGAAGCCGGGCATCGGGCGCTCGGTCACCACTTCCTCGGCGCACATCAGTCCCTGCGCCTCGGCGATCGCCACACGTATCGGTCGCGGGGCCACCGCGGCCGCGGTGATCCGGGCCTGCTGCTCTTCCACCGAACGCACAGCGCGCCTCTCTGCCCTCAACCCGGCGGGCGCCGCCGTAGGCGACCCGCTCATTGCGCGGGCGGGTCATCCCCGCCCGGGACCGCTACGCGTTCACCGGTCCGCCGTCGTCCGCCAGCCGGGTCACCGCCGGGCTACTGCTCGGCCAGGCCCAATCGCGCCACCAACCACTGCCGCAGATCCGGGCCGTAGTCATCACGATCCAATGCAAAGTCAACCGCAGCCTTGAGGTAGCCGCCAGGATTTCCCAAGTCGTGTCGAGATCCGCGATGCACGACCACGTGCACCGGATGGCCCTCCGCTATCAGCAACGCGATGCCGTCGGTGAGCTGTACCTCGCCGCCCGCCCCACGCTCGATGCGGCGCAACGCATCGAAGATGGCCCGGTCGAGCACGTAGCGACCGGCCGCGGCGAACAGCGACGGGGCGTCTTGCGGCCTCGGCTTCTCGACCATGCCGTTGACCCTGAGCACGTCCGGGTTGTCGTCGTCGGGGATCGGCTCGACGTCGAAAACCCCGTAGGCGCTGACCTCTTCGGGCGTTACCTCGATGGCACACAACACCGTGCCGCCGTAGTGCGCCCGCACCTTCGACATCGTCCCGAGCACACCGGTGGGCAGCACCAGGTCGTCGGGCAGCAGCACCGCCACGGCGTCCTCGTCGTCGGCCAACCGCGACTCGACGCAGCCGATCGCGTGCCCCAGGCCCAGCGGCTCGCTCTGCACCACGGACTCGACCTTGATCAGCTGCGGGGCGCGCCGGACCTTGTCCAGCATCGCGGTCTTGCCGCGCTCCTCCAGCGTGCTCTCCAGCACGAGGTCCTCGACGAAGTGCGCGACGACGCCGTCCTTGCCCTCCGAGGTGATGATCACCAGGCGCTCGGCACCGGCCTCGGCCGCCTCGGCGGCAACCAGCTCGATGCCCGGCGTATCGACGACCGGCAACAGCTCCTTGGGGACCGTTTTGGTCGCCGGCAAGAAGCGCGTCCCGAGACCGGCGGCGGGCACGACCGCAGTGCGTGGCACCACCACGTTTGGGCTTGACATTGTTCACACGATAACCCGCATCCACTATGCCGAGTCGATGTGGCGCGGGGAAACACCTGGCTGTCATCGTTGAGCCATGGCGACCGCCAGCAAAGCCGCACTGCGTGACCAGCTGCTTGCCGCCCGGCGCCGGGTTGCCGACGACGTTCGCGCCGCCGAGGCCCAGCACCTGTGCGAGCGGCTGGAAGCCTCCGAAAGCATCGTGACCAGCGGCAGCACCGTGTGCGCCTACGTTCCGGTGGGCACCGAGCCGGGCTCGGCCGCGATGCTGGACGCGTTGCTGCGGCGCACCGGGCGGGTGCTGCTGCCGGTAGCGCGCACCACCGCGGACAACACGCCCATACCGTTGTCCTGGGGCGAATACCGGCCCGGCACGCTGACCACCGGGCGCTGGGGATTGCTGGAACCGCCGCAACCGTGGCTGCCGCCGTCGGCCCTGGCCGAAGCCGCGGTGGTGCTGGTCCCGGCGCTGGCGGTGGACCGCCGCGGGGTGCGACTCGGGCGGGGCCGGGGTTTCTACGACCGCTCGCTGGGCGGGCGCGACCCGCAGGCGCGGCTGATCGCGGTCGTCCGCGACGCCGAACTGCTCGACGAGCTACCGGCCGATCCGCACGACGTCCCCATGACCCATGCGCTCACGCCCCGGCAGGGATTGGTCGAGCTCGTTGGGCGCTGACATGTCGGGAATGAGACATGTCACGTGGCGGTTCTAGCACTTGAGACGCTAGAGTGCTAACCAGGTTTGCAATCATCCGGAGGTTTTCGTGCCGACTTACAGCTATCAGTGCACCGAGTGCGACGATCGCTTCGACATCGTGCAGGCCTTCACCGACGACGCGCTGACCACCTGCAAACGCTGCTCCGGGCGGCTGCGCAAGCGCTTCAACTCCGTCGGCGTGGTGTTCAAGGGCAGCGGCTTCTACCGCACCGACAGCCGCGAGTCCGGCAAGAAGTCGCCGAGTTCGACCAACGGCTCCTCGTCGAGTGATTCCGGATCGAGCGCCTCGAGCTCCAGCGAAAAGTCCGGCTCCAGCTCCAGTGAGAAGTCCAGCTCGAGCGACAAGTCGAGCAGCTCCGCCACTTCCGCCGCCGCTGCGACCAACTGACGGTTATCCACACCGGCGATGCCGGCGTGCAGCCTGTCCACCGGGTTGCGCCTACCGTTGCGGCGTGGGCGAATCATCGCTGAACCCAAGCCCTTTGAGTCGGCTGACGCTGTGGCTGCGCCCGGACTGGACTCGTACCGTGCTGGCGCGCCGCGTCGCCGCGGGCGGGCTCGTCGTCCTGGCCGGAATCGCCACGCTGCGGTCCAACCCCGCCGATGACTATGCGCAGGTGGTGGTGGCCGACCACGACCTACGGCCCGGCGCCGCGCTGACTTCCGCCGATGTCCGGCTCGAAAAGCGTTTGGCCGCAACGGTTCCCGATGGGGCACGAGCCGACCTGGATACGGTCGTGGGGTCGACGCTGGCCGGCCCGGCGCGCCGCGGTGAGGTGCTCACCGACGTCCGGCTGCTGGGCAGCCGGTTGGCGGAGGCCGCCGTCGGGTCGAAGGCGGGCCCGGATGCCCGCATCGTGCCGCTGCATCTGGCGGACAGCGCCCTGATCGACCTGGTGCGGGTCGGCGACGTGGTCGACGTGCTGGCGGCGCCGGCCAGCGGTGCGCCGGACAATTCGCACGCGGCCCCGAAGGTGGTGGCCACCGACGCCGTGGTGGTGCTGGTATCGGCCAAAGAAAAGGCTCAGGCCGCCGATAGCGACCGCGTAGTGTTGGTTGCGCTGCCGGCTCGTGTGGCGAACACGGTGGCAGGGTCGGCGCTGGGCCAGACTGTGACGCTCACCCTGCACTGAGTGCCTGGCCGTTGTTCGTCTGCTGGCCGACGGCAAACTCTGTCCAGTCCCAGAAAGGCCATCCCAATGCTCAAAGGGTTCAAGGAGTTTCTCTCGCGGGGCAACATCATCGACCTGTCCACCGCGGTCGTCATCGGTACTGCTTTCACCGCCCTGGTCACCACATTCACCGACAGCATCATCAAGCCGTTGATCAACCGCATCGGCGTCAACCAGAAGTCCGATATCGGCATCCTGCGCATCAGCATCGGCGGCGGTCAGACCATTGACCTGAACAACGTGCTGTCAGCCGCCATCAACTTCGTGATCATCGCCGCGGTGGTGTACTTCCTGGTCGTGTTGCCCTACACGACGCTGCGCAAGCGGGGCGAGGTCGAGCCGGCCGACGACGCGCAGGTCGTGCTGCTCAAGGAGATCCGGGACCTACTCGCGCAGACCAACGGCGATTCGTCGGGCAAGCACGGCAGTGTGGCCACCACGCCCCCACCGGAGTACGGACCCCGCGCGGAAGCCGAATCGAAATAGCCCGCCAATTCGGGGCTTGGCCCGCGACCCGGGTTTAAATCTCCAGGCTCGACAACTGCCCGATGATCTGGGCCGCCAACGGATTCAGCGTCGCCATCCCGTCGCGCACCGCATAGCGGGACCCGGCCAGGTTGACCACCAGCGTGCTGCCGGACACCCCGGCCAGACCGCGGGACAAGCCGGCGTCGATGATCCCCGCCGACAGCCCCGAGCCGCGGATGGCCTCGGCGATGCCGAGGATTTCGCGATCCAGGATCTCGCGGGTGGCCTCCGGGGTGACGTCGCGCGGGGTGACGCCCGTCCCGCCGACCGAGACCACCAGGTCCACCCCGCCGATCACCGCGGTGTTCAGCGCGTTGCGGATCTCGATCTCGTCCGCGGCGACCGCGACCACACCGTCGACGACGAAGCCCGCCTCCGTCAACAGCTCGGTCACCAGCGGACCGCTATGGTCCTCGTCCCCGTGCGCGGTGCGATCGTCGACCACCACAACCAGAGCCCGGCCAACTACCAATTCCGCACCCGTTTCCATGGGTGCAACCGTATATCCGAGCTCAGACAATCCCGTCGCCGAGGGTTCGTCCACTCTCACTACTGATCCGCCTTCCCGAGGGTGACCGGCACGGTGCGGCTGCCGCCACCGGCGGCATCCTGGAATGTCAGCGTTATCTTGTCGCCGGGTGCTTTGGACCGCACGGCCGCGACCAGCGCGTCGGCGCTGTTGATCGGCCGGTCGTCGACCTTCGTGACGACGACGTTCTTGGGGACGCCGGCCGATGCGGCCGCACCACCCGCGACGACGTCGACCACCTTGGCGCCGGGGGTGCCCTTGTCGTTGGTCACCTGAACGCCGAGCGAGGCGTGTGATGCCTTGCCGGTGGCGATCAGTTCGTCGGCGATGCGCTTGGCCTGGTCGACCGGGATCGCGAAGCCCAGACCGATCGACCCGCTCTGGGCGTCCGGCGAGTCGGCGCCCAGGGTGGCGATGGCCGAGTTGACGCCCACCAGTTGGCCGTTCATGTTGACCAGGGCGCCCCCGGAGTTACCGGGGTTGATCGCGGCGTCGGTCTGGATCGCGTCCAGCACGGTGTTCTGGTTGCCCGACTCACCGGTGGTGGACACCGGCCGGTTCAGCGCGCTGACGATGCCGGTGGTCACGGTGCCCGACAGGCCCAGCGGCGAGCCGATCGCGACGACGGGCTGGCCGACGCGCAGGTCCGACGAGGAGCCCAGCGAGATGGGCGTGAGCCCGGACATGCCCTGCACGCGTATGACGGCGATGTCGCTGGTGGGGTCGGCGCCGACCACCGTGAATGGTGCGGTGCGACCGTCAGAGAAGGTCACCGTGGTCTTCGCCGTCGGCGCGCCGGCACCGCCGCCGCCCGGGCCGCCCGGTCCGCCCGGCGGGCTCGGCGGCACGGGGGCCCCAGGCGGAGCTCCCGGCGGGGCGGCGGGACCCTTGGGCGGTCCCGCCGCGGCGGCGATCACGTGGTTGTTGGTCAGGATGAGCCCGTCGGTGGACAGGATGATGCCCGAGCCCTCCTCGGACTGTCGCCCGATGTCGGTCTCGAGCATGACGACGCTGGGCACCACCTTGGAGGCGACTCCCTCGACGCTGCCCGGTGGCATGTTGGCGGCCGGGACGCTGGGCGCCGCCCCGATGACCCGGCCGCCGCCGTTCCCCGTGGTGTGGGTGCCGAGCTCGACCGCCGTCGCGGCGGCACCGCCGATCCCGGCCGACACCACCGCGATGGCCAACGCACCGACCACCAATAGTCCTGTGCGAGAACGCTTTTGGGGTTCCGGCGGGCCGGGCATCCCGGGCAGCATGCCGGGAATCGGGCCGCTGCCGGTGCCGCCCGGAATCGGGCCCACCCCGGTTCCGCCGGGAATCCGGCCCGGACCGGTGTTGCTGAAGGGCTCGTAAGGTGGACGGAACTGCGCCGTCGGCGACGATGAGGGCTGCGACCGATAGCGCCAGTCGTACTGCTGGTTGTACGGCTGCTGGTGTCCCGGGGCATAGCCGGAGGACCCCGCATGGCTCGGGACGGGCGCAGGCTGATTCGGCGCGGGCGGGTATCCCGGCTGCTGCGGCGGTGGCGAATACCTCGGGTCATTCGTCATGTCGCTAAGTCGCTCTTCCTCTATCTCAGTGTTTCGGCAAGTCGACGGCTGGTTCAACAGTAGCCGCAGACCTACCTTGCCCGCGCGGACTGAGAGTCCACTGAGATTACGTTCGCCGATTCCCGAGAGTTCGCCTGGTCGCCACCCGGCGCCGTGGCGTGGTCGGCCGCGGCGTCTACCTGGTCGGTCTGCGGCTCGCCGGCGGCGGTGGAGTACGTCGAGGCGGGCATGGGCCGGCCGGGCAGCAGCACATAGAAGGAGGTACCCGGGGGTTGGCCGCCCGGAACGGTGTCCTCGACGCGTAGCAGTCCGCCGTGGTTGAGCACGACCTTCTTGACGATCGCCAGCCCGAGGCCGGAGCCGGGCATCGCCCGCGCCGTCGTCGACCGGTAGAACCGTTCGAACACCAGCCGGCGCTCCTGCGGCGGAATGCCGGGGCCGTGATCGGCGATCACCAGCTCCGCGTGCGACGGATCGAGCTGGCGCATGGTGACACCGACATGGCCCCCGGGCGGGCTCCACTTGGCGGCGTTGTCCAGCAGGTTCAGCACGGCACGCGACAGCCCGGCGGCGTCGCCGTACATCTGCCAGGGTGTGACGTCGACGTCGAAGTGAATGTCGTTGCGCCGCCGCCTGACTCGCTCCAGGCTGCGATCGACCACCTCGGCCATGTCGACGGGCTCGTGCACCACCTGGCCGGCGTCGTCGCGGGTCAGATCCACCAAATCGCCTACCAGCGTTGACAATTCCTCGATCTGCGCGACGACATCGGCGCGCAGATCCACCATCTCCTGCTCGGGCAGGCGCGGCGCTCCCGGCTCCATCGACGCCATCAGCAACTCGACGTTGGTGCGCAGGGAGGTCAGCGGGGTGCGCAATTCGTGGCCGGCGTCGGTGACCAGCCGAGCCTGCCGCTCCCGGGACTCGGCGAGTGCGCGCAGCATCAGGTTGAACGACTCGGTGAGCCTGGCCAATTCGTCGCTGCCGAACACGGGGATGGGCCTGAGGTCATCGGTACGTGCCACCCGCTCGGCCGCCTCGGTCAGGCGTGCCACCGGGCGCAGCCCGGCCCGGGTGACCATGCCGCCCGCCACGGCCGCGACCGCCACCCCGACCCCGCCGACGATCAGCAGCACCCAGCGCAGCCTGTTCATCACCGCTTCGGTGGGCTTGAGGCTCTTGGAGATCAGCAGCGACGTGCCGTTCTGCAGGTGCACGGCCAGGATCCGTTGGTCACCGGCGGTGCGCCGCGACATGAACAGATCGCCGTGGATGACCGCCTTCTCCGGCGCGCCGACCGGCAGGGTCTGGCCCGGCTGCTGGGCGGTGTAGATCGCGTGCCCCGGGTTCACCAGCATCGCGTTGACGTCGGAGTAGGCGGTGCCCTCGATGGCTTTGCCCGGGTCGGCGGCCAGCGAGCCGCTGGCGATCAACAGCTGTGCGCGGCTCTGCAGTTGGTTGTCGATGTCGCTGTACAGCGCGGCGGAGATCACGGCGTAGACGGCGAAGGCCATCAGCACCACCACCATGGCCACCATCGACATCGCCAGCAGCATCACCCGCCACCGCAGCGACAACGAGGGTGTCGCGCGCAACGGCGGGCGCAGCGGCGGACGCTGGGGCCGGGGGAACCGGATCATCGGTGGACCCGCATCGTCACGGTGGCGTCTCCCGCAGGACGTATCCAACCCCGCGCACGGTGTGGATCAGCCGCGGCTCACCATCGGCTTCGGTCTTGCGCCGCAGGTAGCCGACGTAGACCTCCAGCGCGTTGCCCGAAGTGGGAAAGTCGAATCCCCACACCTCTTCGAGGATGCGGCTGCGGGTCAGCACCCGGCGCGGATTGGCGATCAGCATCTCCAGCAGCGCGAACTCGGTGCGGGTCAGGCTGATTCGGCGCAGGCCGCGGGTGACCTCGCGGGTCACCGGGTCCAGCGTCAGGTCGGAGAACGTCATCGCCACGGATTCGGCGTCGTCCTCCGGCTTGGTCCGGCGCAGCAGTGCACGCATCCGGGCTAGCAGTTCTTCCAGGGCGAATGGTTTCGGCAGATAGTCATCGGCGCCGGCGTCGAGCCCGGCGACCCGCTCGGACACCGAATCGCGGGCGGTGAGCACGAGGATGGGGAGATCGTCACCGGTGCTGCGGAGCTGACGGCACACCTCGAGGCCGTCCAGGCGCGGCATCATCACATCGAGGACGAGCGCGTCGGGACGATCGCTGGCGATCAATTCGAGGGCCTCGACCCCGTCATGGGCCAGCTCGACGGAGTAGCCGTTGAAGGATAAGGACCGACGCAGCGATTCGCGCACAGCGCGATCGTCGTCGACGACCAGTATTCGCACGACCCCTAGTTTCGTCCCACCGCCTGAGACGGACCTGAGAGGCGCGCCGGGCGGGGGCTAGCGGCGGTCACAAGCGCGGCGAAGCCGGGCGCCGTGGGCCGCCGCCATTCGGGCTAGCGGCGGTCACAAGCGCGGCGAAGCCGGGCGCCGTGGGCCGCCGCCATTCGGGCTAGCGGCGGTCGAGGTCGATCAGACCGAGGCGGGCCGCCTTGAGCAGCCGCCGGGGCACCTTGTGGCGCTGACCTGCGACCGTGACACCGACGAGTTCGGTCTTCTCGGCCTTCCACTGCGCGCGCCGGCTACGGGTGTTCGCGCGCGACATTCTGCGCTTGGGTACGGCCATGGTCGGGCCTAACTCCTCGTGTTGCTTCGGTAATTCGACGTGGGACTTGCAGTTCGGCATGTCGCGCGGCGTGGCTGGTGAGCCGAACGGGCGACGATCGCACATCAGGATAGTCGCTGGTCCGCTTGTGGCCAAAATGCACGCCCGCCCGCCGAGTGGCCGCCCGCTGGGCGCGCCAGGGCGGGCGCCTCCAAAGTGGGATCCTTGACGTGACACCGACGGCACCCGCTAACCTACCGGTTGGTTGGTAGGTCCGACCCGGTGAATCCCCGAATGGAGGACAGGCATGGCCTCTGCTTCCGGCGCCGCTGGCGCCCTGGGCAGCTCCGGCGCCGTCCGGATTGCGAACTGCTCGGGCTTCTACGGCGACCGGCTGTCGGCCATGCGCGAGATGCTCACCGGCGGCGAAGTCGACTACCTGACCGGCGACTACCTCGCCGAACTCACCATGCTGATCCTGGGCCGCGACCGGATGAAGCATGCCGAGCGCGGCTACGCCAAGACCTTTCTGACCCAGCTCGAGGACTGCCTGGGCGAGGCCCGCGACCGGGGGGTCCGCATCGTCGCCAACGCCGGCGGCCTCAATCCATCCGGGCTGGCCGACGCGATACGCGCGCTGGCGCAGCGGCTGGGCATCGACGCGCGGGTCGGCCACGTGGAGGGTGACGACCTGTTGTCACGTGCCGCCGACCTCGGGCTGGGCAGTCCGTTGACGGCGAACGCCTACCTGGGCGCCTGGGGCATCGTCGACTGCCTGGTCGACGGCGCCGACGTCGTCGTCACCGGCCGCGTCACCGACGCCTCGGTGATCGTCGGGGCGGCCGCTGCGCACTTCGGGTGGGGCCGCACCGACTACGACGCGCTCGCCGGCGCGGTGGTCGCGGGCCATGTCATCGAGTGCGGGGTCCAGGCCACCGGCGGTAACTACTCGTTCTTCACCGAGGTTCCCGAGTTGACCCACGCCGGCTTCCCGCTCGCCGAGGTCCACGCCGACGGATCCTCGGTGATCACCAAGCACCCGGGCACCGGCGGCCTGGTCAGCGTCGACACCGTCACCGCGCAGCTGCTCTACGAGATCACCGGGGCGCGCTACGCCAACCCCGACGTGACCGCCCGGATGGACAGCGTCGAGCTGTCGTCCGACGGGCCGGATCGGGTGCGCATCAGCGGTGCGCGTGGCGAGGCCCCGCCGCCCACCTACAAAGTGTCGATGAACAGCATCGGCGGGTTCCGCAACTCGATGACGTTCGTGCTGACCGGCCTGGACATCGAGGCCAAGGCCGACCTGGTGCGCCAACAACTCGACGCCGCGCTCACCGTCAAGCCCGCCGAACTGCAGTGGACTTTGGCACGCACCGACCACCCGGACGCCGACACCGAGGAAGCCGCCAGTGCGCTGCTGCACTGCGTCGTACGCGACCCCGACCCCGCCAACGTGGGACGCCAATTCTCTTCGGCCGCCGTCGAATTGGCGTTGGCCAGCTATCCGGGATTCCACGTCACCGCACCCCCGGCTGACGGCCAGGTCTACGGCGTGTTCACCCCGGGCTACGTCGCCGCCGATCAGGTACCGCACGTTGCGGTACACGCCGACGGCACCCGCGTCCACATCCCTTGCGCCACGGACACTTTGGAGCTCTCCCCCGCCGCTGAGCCACCGCTTCCCGAACCCCTGCCGGACGGGCCGACCCGGCGCGTGCCGCTGGGCCGCATCGCCGGCGCGCGCAGCGGCGACAAGGGCGGCTCCGCCAACATCGGGGTGTGGGTACGCACCGACGAGCAATTCCGATGGCTGGCCAACACGTTGACCGTCGAGCTCCTCGGAGAACTGCTGCCCGAAGCGGCCGACTTCGGCGTCACCCGTCACCTGCTGCCGAATCTGCGAGCGGTCAACTTCGTCATCGACGGCATCCTCGGCCAGGGCGTCGCCTACCAGGCCCGATTCGACCCCCAGGCCAAGGGGCTGGGCGAATGGCTCCGCGGCCGCTACCTCGACATCCCGGAGAGTCTGCTGTGAACCTTTGGACCACACCCGAGCGCGAACAGCTGCGAAAGACGGTGCGCTCGTTCGTAGAACGCGAGATCCTGCCCCACGTCGACGAGTGGGAGCGCAGCGGCGAGCTGCCGCGCGAATTGCACCGCAGCGCCGGGGACGCCGGGCTGCTGGGTGCGGGCTTCCCCGAATCGGTTGGCGGCGGTGGCGGCGACGGCGCCGACGCGGTGATCATCTGCGAGGAGATGCATCAGGCCGGGGCCCCGGGCGGCGTGTTCGCGTCGTTGTTCACCTGCGGCATCGCGGTGCCGCACATGATCGCGTCGGGCGATCAGCGGCTCATCGAGGAGTTCGTCCGGCCGACACTGGCCGGTGAGAAGATCGGCTCGCTGGCCATCACCGAGCCGGGCGGCGGTTCCGACGTCGGGCACCTGCGTACCTCCGCGGTGCGCGATGGTGACCACTACATCGTCAACGGCGCCAAGACCTACATCACCTCCGGGGTCCGCGCCGACTACGTGGTAACCGCGGTACGCACCGGAGGCCCTGGCGCGGGCGGGGTTTCGCTGCTGGTGGTCGAGAAGGGGACGCCCGGCTTCGAGGTGAGCCGCAAGCTGGACAAGATGGGCTGGCGTTCCTCGGACACGGCCGAGCTGTCCTACACCGACGTCCGCGTCCCGGTCACCAACCTGGTCGGCCCTGAGAACAGCGGGTTCGCCCAGATCGCCCAGGCCTTCGTCGCCGAACGCATCGGCCTTGCCGCACAGGCCTATTCGAGCGCCCAGCGCTGCCTGGATCTGACGGTCCAATGGTGTCGCGACCGCGAAACATTCGGTCGCCCACTGATATCGCGGCAGTCGGTGCAGAACACGTTGGCCGAGATGGCGCGCCGCATCGACGTCGCCAGGGTTTACTCGCGCCACGTGGTGGAGCAGCAACTCGCCGGCGAGACCAACCTGATTCCGCAGGTGTGTTTCGCCAAGAACACCGCCGTCGAGGCCGGCGAATGGGTGGCCAACCAAGCCGTCCAGTTGTTCGGCGGCATGGGCTACATGGCCGAGTCCGAGGTCGAACGCCAATATCGGGACATGCGGATCCTGGGCATCGGCGGCGGAACCACCGAAATCCTGACCGCACTGTCCGCCAAACTGCTGGGATTCCAATCATGACCGTGCTGCAGTCCACCCTCGATGCCGATGCCACCGCCTTCGCCGACGCGGCTTCGGCGGCTATTGCGAAACTCGAGGAGATCGACACCGAGCTGGCCAACGCGCTGGCCGGGGGCGGGGCCAAATACGTTGAGCGTCACCATGACCGGGGCAAGCTGACGGCACGCGAACGCATCGAATCCCTGGTCGACCAGGATTCGCCGTTCCTGGAACTGAGCCCGCTGGCGGCCTGGGGCAGCGCCTTCAAGGTCGGCGCCAGCACGGTCACCGGCATCGGGGTGGTCGAAGGCGTCGAATGCATGATCGTCGCCAACGACCCGACGGTCAAAGGCGGCACCAGCAACCCGTGGACCCTGAAGAAGATCCTGCGAGCCAACCAGATCGCCTTCGAGAACCGGCTCCCGGTGATCTCGCTGGTGGAGTCCGGCGGCGCGGATCTGCCCACGCAGAAGGAGATCTTCATCCCCGGCGGCCGGATGTTCCGCGACCTCACCCGGCTCTCGGCGGCCGGAATCCCCACCATCGCACTGGTATTCGGCAACTCCACCGCGGGCGGTGCCTACGTCCCGGGCATGTCGGATCACGTGGTGATGATCAAGGAACGTTCCAAGGTCTTCCTGGCCGGTCCCCCGCTGGTGAAGATGGCCACCGGCGAGGAATCCGACGACGAGTCGCTCGGCGGCGCCGAAATGCACGCCCGCGTCTCCGGTTTGGCCGACTACTTCGCCGTCGACGAACTCGACGCGATCCGCATCGGCCGCCGCATCGTGGCCCGGTTGAACTGGGCCAAGCACGGGCCGACACCCAAGCCGGTCACCGAGCCGCTGTTCGACACCGAGGAACTCATCGGCATCGTGCCCGCGGATCTGCGGATCCCGTTCGATCCCCGCGAAGTGATCGCGCGCATCGTCGACGGTTCCGACTTCGACGAATTCAAGCCGCTGTACGGCTCGTCGCTGGTGACGGGCTGGGCCCGGCTGCACGGGTATCCGATCGGCATCCTGGCCAACGCGCGCGGCGTGTTGTTCAGCGAGGAGTCGCAGAAAGCCACCCAGTTCATCCAGCTGGCCAACCGGTCCGACACGCCGCTGCTGTTCCTGCACAACACCACCGGTTACATGGTGGGCAAGGACTATGAAGAGGGCGGGATGATCAAGCACGGCTCGATGATGATCAACGCCGTGTCCAACTCCACGGTCCCGCACATCTCGCTGCTGATCGGCGCCTCCTATGGCGCGGGCCACTACGGCATGTGCGGGCGCGCTTACGATCCGCGGTTCCTGTTCGCCTGGCCGACGTCGAAGTCCGCGGTGATGGGCGGCGCCCAGTTGTCGGGTGTGCTGTCGATCGTGGCCCGTGCGGCCGCCGAGGCGCGCGGCCAGCAGGTCGACGAGGAGGCCGACGCGGCGATGCGGGCCGCGGTCGAGGGCCAGATCGAAGCCGAGTCGCTGCCGCTGGTGTTGTCCGGGATGCTCTACGACGACGGGGTGATCGACCCGCGAGATACCCGCACCGTCTTGGGAATCTGTTTGTCCGCCATCGCCAATGGCCCGATCAAGGGGACGTCGAACTTCGGCGTCTTCCGGATGTGAGCCCCATGGTCACTCGAGTACTGGTCGCCAACCGCGGTGAGATCGCGCGGCGGGTGTTCGCCACCTGCCGCCGGCTCGGCTTAACCACCGTCGCCGTCTACACCGAACCCGACGCCGGCGCCCCGCATGTCGCCGAGGCCGACGCCCGGGTGCGGCTGGACAAGACCAACGACTACCTCAACGCGCAGGCCATCATTGCCGCCGCCCGCGCCGCGGGCGCCGACGCGATCCACCCCGGTTACGGATTCCTCTCGGAGAACGCCGACTTCGCGGCCGTCGTCGCCGACGCCGGCCTGACGTGGATCGGCCCGCCGGTGGATGCGGTGCGCGCGATGGGCTCCAAGATCGAGTCCAAGAAACTCATGGCCGCGGCCGGGGTGCCCGTGCTCGACGAGCTCGACCCCGACACCGTCACCGAGGCGCAGCTGCCGGTGCTGGTCAAGGCCTCCGCGGGCGGCGGCGGACGCGGCATGCGGGTGGTGCGCGAATTGTCCGCCCTGCCAGCCGAAGTGGAGGCGGCGCGCCGCGAAGCCCAGTCCGCCTTCGGGGACCCGACGGTGTTCTGCGAGCGCTACCTGCCCACCGGACACCACATCGAGGTCCAGATCATGGCCGACACCCATGGCACGGTGTGGGCGGTCGGCGAACGCGAATGCTCGATTCAGCGCCGCCACCAGAAGATCATCGAGGAGGCGCCCTCGCCGTTGGTGGAGCGCACACCGGGCATGCGCGCCAAGCTGTTCGACGCGGCCCGGTTGGCCGCCGAAGCCATCGGCTACACCGGCGCCGGGACGGTGGAGTTCCTCGCCGACGACGACGGCGAGTTCTACTTTCTCGAGATGAACACCCGGCTACAGGTCGAACACCCGGTGACCGAAGAGACCACCGGACTCGATCTGGTCGAGCTGCAGCTCGCCGTCGCCGACGGCGCCCGCCTGGACTCGGACCCTCCTGCCGCGCAAGGGCATTCGATCGAGGCCCGGCTCTACGCCGAGGACCCCGCCAAGAACTGGCAGCCGCAGGCCGGCCTGGTCCGCGGCTTCGAGGTGCCCTCGGTTCGGGCGGAGTTCGGTTCCCTGGGGCACCGGACCGGGATCCGGCTGGATTCGGGCATCGTCGACGGGTTCACGGTCTCGATCCACTACGACCCCATGCTGGCCAAGGTCATCTCCTACGCCCCGACGCGACGCCAGGCCGCGCTGGTGCTCGCCGACGCGCTGGCGCGCGCCCGCGTGCACGGCGTACGCACCAACCGGGACCTTTTGGTGAACGTGCTGCGGCATCCCGCATTCCTCGACGGTGCGACCGACACAGCGTTTTTCGATACCCACGACCTGGCCCGCCTCGCGGCGCCGCTGGGCGATGCCGCGGTGGTCCGACTGTCCGCCATCGCCGCGGCACTCGCCGACGCCGCGCATAACCGGGCCGTGGCGCCGGTGCTGCGCGCCGTTCCCAGCGGCTGGCGCAACCTGCCGTCGGTCTACCAGGTCAGGGACTATCACGACGATGCGGGCGACGAGATCAGGGTCCAATATCGCTTCACCAGAACCGGTTTGACGCTTCCCGACGACCCGTCGGTGCAGCTGGTGTCGGCCACGGCGAAAGCCGTCGTGCTGCGGGTGGACGGCGTCGAGCACGGCTTCTCGGTGCGGCGCTACGATGCCGACGTCTACGTCGATTCCGCGCGCGGGCCGGTGCATTTGACCGCGCAGCCGCGTTTCCCCGAGCCCGGCTCGACCGTCGAAAAGGGCTCGCTGGTGGCGCCGATGCCGGGCAGCGTGATCCGGCTCGGTGCCGCGATCGGCGACACGGTCACCGCTGGCCAGCCGCTGATCTGGCTAGAGGCCATGAAGATGGAACACACCATCGCCGCCCCGGTGGACGGGGTGCTCGCCGAACTCAACGTCAAGACCGGTCAGCAAGTCGAAGTGGGCGCTGTGCTGGCAAGAGTGGAAGCGCCACAATCAGAAGGGGATTCAGCATGACCGACACCAGCTTCATCGAGAGCGAGGAGCGTCAGGCCCTGCGCAAGTCGGTGGCGGCCTGGGCAGCCAACTACGGCAGCGAGTACTACCTACGCAAGGCCCGCGCACAGGAACACACCGACGAATTGTGGTCGGAGGCAGGCAAACTCGGCTTCCTCGGGGTGAACCTGCCGGAGGAGTACGGCGGTGGCGGCGCCGGAATGTACGAGCTGTCGCTGGTCATGGAGGAGATGGCGGCCGCGGGCAGCGCGCTGCTGCTGATGGTGGTCTCGCCCGCCATCAACGGCACCATCATCAGCAAGTTCGGCACCGAGGAGCAGAAGAAGCGCTGGATCCCCGGCATCGCCGATGGGACGCTGACGATGGCGTTCGCCATCACCGAGCCCGACGCCGGCTCTAACTCGCACAAGATCACCACGACCGCCCGCCGGGACGGCAGCGACTGGATCGTGAAGGGCCAGAAGGTCTATATCTCCGGCATCGACCAGGCGCAGGCGGTGCTGGTGGTGGCCCGCACCGAGGAGGCCAAGACCGGCAAGCTGCGCCCCGCACTGTTCGTGGTGCCCACCGACGCGCCCGGCTTCACCTACACCCCGATCGAAATGGAACTGATCAGCCCCGAACGGCAGTTCCAGGTCTTCCTCGACGACGTGCGGCTGCCTAGCGACGCACTCGTCGGCGCCGAAGATGCCGCCATTGCACAGCTTTTCGCCGGCCTGAACCCCGAACGGATCATGGGCGCGGCGAGCTCCGTCGGGATGGGACGGTACGCGCTGGGCCGGGCCGCCGAATACGTCAAAACCCGGCAGGTGTGGGGCACGCCGATCGGTGCGCACCAGGGGCTGTCCCACCCGTTGGCGCAGTGCCACATCGAGGTCGAACTGGCCAAGCTGATGCTGCAGAAGGCCGCCACCCTCTATGACTCCGGCAATGACATGGGCGCGGCCGAGGCCGCGAACATGGCCAAATACGCTGCGGCCGAAGCCGCCACGCGCTCGGTGGATCAGGCGGTGCAGTCACTGGGCGGCAACGGACTGACCAAGGAGTACGGCCTGGCCGCCATGCTGGCCTCGGCCCGGCTGGGCCGCATCGCCCCGGTCAGCCGTGAGATGGTGCTGAACTTCGTCGCGCAGACATCGCTGGGCCTGCCCCGAAGCTACTGATGGACCCCGTCGTCGAATACGCCGGACCCGCCGACACGGGCGGACCTTACGCGCGGCTGACCCTGAATTCACCGCACAACCGCAACGCGCTGTCCACCACACTGGTCAACCAGTTGCACCAGGGGTTGCGCGACGCCTCGGCAGACCCGGCGGTACGGACCGTGGTGCTGGGCCACACCGGTGGAACCTTCTGTGCCGGTGCGGATTTGAGTGAGTCCGGCGGGGGCGATCCCTTCAGCATGGCGGTGGCCCGCGCCCGGGAGATGGTCGCCTTGATGCGGGCCATCGTCTCCTCGCCGCTGCCGGTGATCGCCGCCATCGACGGGCACGTCCGCGCGGGCGGCTTCGGCCTGGTGGGCGCCTGCGATATCGCGGTCGCGGGTCCGCGCAGTACCTTCGCGCTCACCGAGGCCCGCATCGGCGTCGCCCCGGCGATCATCTCGTTGACGCTGCTGCCGAAGCTGTCGGCGCGGGCCGCGGCGCGCTACTACCTGACCGGCGAGAAGTTCGGCGCCGCCCAGGCGGCCGAGATCGGACTGATCACCGTTGCCGCCGACGACGTCGACGCCGCGGTCGACGAACTGGTCTCCGATATCGGCTGTGGTTCGCCCCAGGGCCTCGCGGCATCCAAGGCGCTGACCACGACCGCGGTGCTGGAAGGGTTCGACCGCGACGCCGAACGGCTCGCCGAGGAGTCCGCGCGGCTGTTCGTGTCCGACGAGGCCCGCGAAGGCATGCTGGCGTTTCTGGAGAAGCGCGCGCCCAACTGGACGAGTTAGCCAGCCGGGAAGTTAGCCAGATGTCAAACAAAGGGTCCGGCCGAACGGTCGGCAGTGCGGCGCGGGCCGGCGCAAGGTTGCAGTTTAGCCAATCCTCTTGCAGCAAAAGCTGTACGTCGTAGGCTCGTGGGTGATGAGCAACTCAACGCAACGGGATGCGGAGGACACGCGCGGCGAGCCGTCGCGCGCGGCTGATACCGACCGCATCCAGATTGCCCAGTTGCTTGCGTATGCGGCCGAACAGGGGCGCCTGCAGCTCAACGACTACGAAGACCGTTTGACCAGGGCCTATGCGGCCACGACGTACGAGGAACTGGATCAATTGCGGGCCGATCTGCCGGGGGCTCCGATCAGCCCGCGCCGCGGCGGCAAGCCCAATCCGGCGCCCTCGACGCTACTGCTGGCCTTGATGAGCGGCTTCGAGCGCCGCGGCCGGTGGAACGTTCCGAAGAAGCTCACCACCTTCACCCTGTGGGGCAGCGGGGTGGTCGATCTGCGCTACGCCGACTTCACCTCGACCGAGGTCGACATCCATGCGATGTCGATCATGGGCGTGCAAAACATTTTGCTGCCGCCCGAAGTCAACGTCGAGGTGCACGGCCGCGGCGTGATGGGAAACTTCGACCGCGTGGTGGACGGACAGGGCACGCCCGGCGCGCCGACCGTGCACATTCGCGGCTTCTCCCTGTGGGGCGGTGTGGGGATCATCCGCAAGCCCCGACGGCCACGCGGCTAGCCGTAGCCCTCAGCCGGGCACGTAATCGAACGTGTCGGGGTTGGGCCCGTTGCGTCCGGCCTCGCCCTGGTCCAGCGTCGAGATCGCGTCCATGTCGGAGTCGTCCAGTTCGAAGTCGAACAACTGGAAATTCTCCTTGACCCGCTCCGGTGTCACCGACTTCGGGAAGACGATGTCGCCGCGCTGGATGTGCCAGCGCAGCACCACCTGCGCCGCCGACTTGCCGCGGGCCTGCGCGACGCGGTTGATCACCGGATCGTCGAGCACCTTGCCCTGCGCGATGGGCGCCCATGCCTCGGTGGCGATGCCATGCTCGCGTCCGTACGCCCGGACCTGTTCGTTGCCGAAGTACGGATGCACCTCGATCTGGTTGACCGACGGCACGGTGTCGGTTTCGGCTGCGAGCCGATCCAGATGTGCGACTTGGAAATTGGACACACCGATGCTGCGGGCGCGTCCGTCCCGCGCGAACTCTTCGAAGACCTTCCACGTCGACACGAAGTCGCCGTCGTAGAGGGTGGGCAGCGGCCAGTGGATGAGGAACAGGTCGACGTAGTCCGAATCCAGCTTCTTCAGCGTCTCGTCGAAGGCGCGGCGCGCGTCGTCGGGTTTGTGAAATCCATTGTTGAGCTTGCTGGTGACGAAGACCTCACCGCGGTCCAGGCCCGCGTCGCGGATGCCCTGCGCCACTTCCTTTTCGTTGCCGTACATTTCGGCCGTGTCGATGTGACGGTATCCGATCTCGAGCGCCGTCTTCACCGCCGCGGCGGTCTCGTCGGGCTTGATCTGGAACACCCCGAAACCCAGCTGCGGAATGCTGACGCCGTCGTTGAGTTCGATCGTGGGAACCTGGCTCATTACGTCTCCTCCTTCTCCAAATCCTGTACCCCGTCGAGAAAACACCAATCCCCCGACCGGCGCCACCGCGCAGGCGCGACGGCTAACGGCGGCGCGACCGCAGGTAGTCGCCGACCACGGCCGCTCCCAGTCCGTCGAGATCGGGCACCACGACCCGTCCCTCGACACGTCGGGCGACCTGGTCGATGAACCGGGCCAGGCCCGGGTCGCTGCCCAGCCGGAAGATGGTGATCTGGGCGCCCAGGCGGGCCATCTCGTCGAAGCCGCGCACGGTATGGGCGATGGTCCGAGGGTGCGGTGGGTAATCAAAAAACACAGCAGAACCGCCGTCACCGTCGAAGTCCTCCAGGTGCGCGGTCGGCTCCCCGTCGGTCACCACCAGCACGACGGGCTGCGCGTTGGGATGCCGACGCAGATGGCGCCCCGCCAACGCCAACGCGTGGTGCAGGTTGGTGCCCTGCTCGTAGACCCCTTCCAGGCCGGTGAGCTCGGCGGCGGTCACCGTCCGCGCGTAGCGGCCAAAGGCGATGATCTGCAAGGCATCCGAACGAAATCGCGTGCACACCAGGTGGTTGAGTGCCAGCGCCGTTTGCTTCATGGGCAGCCAGCGATTCTCCATCACCATGGAGAACGAGGTGTCGACCAGCAGCGCGACCGCGGCCTGGGTCCGCGTCTCGGTCTCGGAGACTTCGACGTCGTCGACGGTGATTTTCAACCGCCCGTCGGGTCCGTCCAGGGTGGCGGTTCCCGATTGCCGCAGAACGGCATTGGTCAATGTGCGGGAGATGTTCCACGGCTCGGTGTCACCGAACTGCCAGGGCCGAGTGGCCCCGGTGAGTTCGCCCGCCGCGCCCGCGCGCCGGTGGTCGCGCTCACCGCGTCGCCCGGAAAGCTGTTGCGCCACATCGCGTAGCGCCGTCTCACCGAGCCGGCGCATCGCCTTCGGCGACAGCCGCCACTGCCCGTCGGAACCGCGGTCCAAGAAGCCCTGATTGACCAGTGCGCGTTCCAATTCGGCGAGCGTGCGGGCGTCGACGGCCGCCTGGTCGCCGAGCTGACGGGCCAGCGCGTCGAGGTCGACGTCGTCCATGGTCGCGCCCGGATAGCTCTGCGAGAGCTGCTCGGCCAGTTGCTCCAGCTCGGCGATGTCGGACAGCGCCTGGGTGCCCTCGCCCATCCCGAACGGGTTGTCACCGGAGAACTGCTCGGAGCCGCTCCAGTCCTCGCCCGGTCGCGCCGCCTGCAGGTGCGCATCGAGCCGGTTCAGCGCCTGCATCAAAGCGGGCGAGCCAAAAGCCTGCTGCGCCAGGGCATCCAGCTCCGCGCGCTGCTCGGCGCTCAGGCTGTTGCGGAACCGCTGCGCGGCGGCGGCGCGCTTGGCCAGCGAGTCCAGCAACTCGTCGACGTTGCGCGGGTTCTCCGGAAAGAACTCGCCGTGCTTGTCCATGAAGTCTTCGAAGTCCTGCTGGGTGTCCTCGCCGCGGGCGTGCTTGTCCAGCAGCTCGTTGAGGTCATTGACCATGTCATTGACCCGCTGACGATCCTCGTCGGTGGCGCCTTCGAGCGCCTGCTTCATACCCGCGAAGCGCTGATCGAGCATCTCGCGGCCGAGCAGATCCTTGATCTGGTCGTACTTTTGGCGGGCCTCGGCGCTGCGCCAGTTGTAGTCGGAGAGCTCCTGGACGGCCTTGGCCGGCGATGACGGCAACGCATCGAGCTGCAGTTCACCGAAGCGGGCGTCGTCGTCGAGCGCGCGGGCCAACTCCTTGCGTTCGGCCAGCACGGCCTCATCCAGCAGCTTCTTGATCTCCTGCAGAGTCCCGTCTAAGTTGTTGCGCCGCAACAACTCCCGTCGCCGCCGGTTGGCCTCGGCGGCCAGCCGGTCCGCGCCCGGCAGGTTCTTGGTGCCGCGGCGCAGCAGCTCGGACAGTGCGCGCCGCGGCGACGTGCCGGCCATGACATCCTGGCCGATCTGTTCGAGCGCCTCGCGCAGATCCACCGGCGGGGCCAGCGGGTCCGGCCCGCCGGTGTACGCCGAGTAGCGCGAGGAATGCCCTCGTGACGATCGCGAGCGCGGCGTAGCCGGGCGCTGCGGGTCGTCACCATCAGACCTAGCCATAGACGGTTTGACCCTCCCCGGATACCTTGTCGATGCGCTTGGCCAGATACAGCGCCTCGAGCGCCAGTTCCAGCGCCGCGGCGCGTTCGCCTTCCGACTGCGCCCCGAGCTTGGCCGCGATCTTGTCGACCACCGGCAGGCTCGGCACTGCGGCCAGTACGTCCTTGGCCGACACCCGCTCACCGGTCGTCACGGCCGAACCGCCCTCCACCGCGGAAACCAAGGATCCGACGTCGATGCCGCCGAGCACCCGCGACGCGGTGTCCGCGGTCGCCCGGCGCAACAGGTGCTCGAGCACGGCCTGTTCGCGGCCCTCCTCGCCGGACTCGAACTCCAGCTTGCCGCGCAACACGTCGATCACCGTGCCCAGGTCGACCACCCGGGCCACCGGATCGGTCTCCCCCAGCACCGCGCCCCGATGCCGCGCGGCGGCGGCGACGGTCTCGGCGGCGGCGATCGCGAACCGCGCCGACACCCCGGAGCGTTGATCGACGGAGTTGGACTCCCGCAGGTAGCGGGCGAACCGGGCGATGACCTGCATCAGGTAATCGGGAACCTGGGCCGACAGGTGCGCTTCCTGCGCGATCACACCGACTTCCGCGTCGAGTTCCAACGGGTAGTGCGTGCGGATCTCGGCACCGAACCGGTCTTTGAGCGGGGTGATGATGCGACCGCGGTTGGTGTAGTCCTCGGGGTTGGCGCTGGCGACCACGAGGACGTCCAGCGGCAGCCGCAAGGTGTAGCCGCGGACCTGGATGTCGCGCTCCTCCATCACGTTGAGCATCGATACCTGGATGCGCTCGGCCAGGTCGGGCAGCTCGTTGACGGCGACGATGCCGCGGTGTGCGCGGGGGATCAGGCCGTAGGCGATGGTCTCGGGGTCGCCCAGGCTGCGGCCCTCGGCGACCTTGATCGGGTCGATGTCGCCGACCAGGTCGGCCACGCTGGTGTCCGGGGTGGCGAGCTTCTCGGTGTAGCGCTCGCTGCGGTGCCGCCACTCGATGGGCAGGTCGTCGCCGAGAGTGGCGGCCTTGCGGATCGACTCCGGCGTGATCGGGCTGTACGGGTGCTCCCCGAGCTCGGCACCGGCGATCACCGGCGTCCACTCGTCGAGCAGGCCGATCAGTGCGCGCAGCAGCCGGGTCTTGCCCTGGCCGCGCTCACCGAGCAGCACGAAGTCATGACCGGCGATCAGCGCCCGCTCCAGTTGCGGCAGCACGGTGTCGTCGAATCCCAGAATGCCCGGCCAGATGGCTTCGCCATCCCCGCCTTCGGCGAGGCGTGCGAGCAGATTTTCGCGGATTTCCTGCTTGACTCCCCGTTCACGATGACCGGCGGCGCGCAGCTCGCCGACGGTGCGGGGCAGGTTGCTCGGTGACGTCACCACTCCACGCTACGACGCGCGCTCTGACGAGTCATGCCAAGGGCGTTCACTAGACGCTTATTGACAGGCGCGTCGCACGCGCACACCGTGGCTAGTGCGCGAAGTGGCGCGCCCCGGTCAGATAGAGCGAAATGCCGGCGTTGGCGGCCGCCGCGGTCACTTCGTCGTCGCGCACCGAGCCGCCGGGGTGCACGATCGCCTTCACCCCGGCGCCGGTCAGCGTCTCGAGCCCGTCGGGGAACGGGAAGAACGCGTCGGAGGCCGCGACGGCGCCGTGCACCCGGTCGCCGCCGCGCGCATTCCCTCTTTCAACGGCCAGCCGCGCCGCGTCGACCCGGTTCACCTGACCCATGCCGACGCCGATGGTGGCTCCGCCGCCGGCGATCACGATCGCATTCGATTTGACGGCGCGACAGACGCGCCAGGCGAACACCAGGTCGGCCAGCGTCGCCGGATCGGCCGGTGAGCCGGTGGCCAGCGTCCAATTCGCGGGGTTGTCGCCGTGCGCGTCGAGCTCGTCGCGCTGCTGCACCAAAAGTCCGCCGCTGATCGGCCGCAGCTCGGTCCCACCGGTCAGCGGCTCCGAGGCCACCAGCACCCGGATGTTCTTCTTGCGGGTCAAGGCCTCCAGGGCGGCCGGCTCGTAGGCGGGGGCGACGATGACCTCGGTGAAGATGGTGCTGACGTATTCGGCCATCTCCAGGCTGACTTCGGTGTTGGACGCGATGACCCCGCCGAAGGCGCTCAACGGATCGCATTCGTGCGCCTTGCGGTGCGCGTCCGCGACCGATTCCGAGGAGATGGCGATGCCACATGGGTTGGCGTGCTTGATGATTGCGACGCAGGTCTCTTCGTGGTCGAAGGCGGCCCGCCAGGCCGCGTCCGCATCGGTGAAGTTGTTGTAGGACATCTCTTTTCCGTGCAGCTGCTCGGCCTGCGCCAGTCCTGGCCAGGCGCCGGGGTCGCTGTACAGCGCCGCCTGCTGGTGCGGGTTCTCGCCGTAGCGCAGCATCGCCGAGCGACGCCAGTTGCGGCCCAGCCACTTCGGGAAAGTCGTCGGCGGATGTTCGGGAGCCAGCGTCGACTCCATCCAGCTCGCGACGGCGATGTCGTACTCGGCGGTGTGCTGAAAGGCAAGTGACGCCAGCTTTTTGCGCTCGGCGAGGCTAAACCCGCCCGACCGTACCGCGGCCAACACTCCGTCGTAGCCCTGCGGGTCGACGATCACCGCCACGCTGGGGTGGTTCTTCGCCGCGGCCCGCACCATCGACGGGCCGCCGATGTCGATCTGCTCGACGCATTCGTCGATGCTGGCCCCGGAGTCGACGGTCTCGGTGAAGGGGTACAGGTTGACGACGACGAGCTCGAACGCCGCGATCCCGAGCTCCTCGAGCGCGGCGGCGTGCTCGGGCTTGCGGAGGTCCGCCAGCAGGCCCGCGTGCACGCGCGGGTGCAGCGTCTTGACCCGGCCGTCGAGCACTTCGGGAAATCCGGTCAGCTCCTCGACCCGGGTCACCGGAATGCCTTTGTCGGCAATGACCTTCGCCGTGGATCCGGTCGAGACGATTTCGACACCCGCGGCCGCCAGTCCCTGGGCGAGGTCGACGAGCCCGGTCTTGTCGTACACGCTGATCAGGGCGCGCCGGATCGGCCGTTTGGCGTCTTCCCGCCAGTCGTCGGTGCTCATCGGTTCGTCGCCTTTCGTCCGATCGTCGCTTTTCTCCCGACCAGGGTCAGGCCGCGTGTTGCGATCGCGGCCACCACGTCCACCAGGAGCTTCCGTTCGGTGACTTTGATGCGTTCGTGCAGAGTCTCTTCGGTGTCGCCGTCGAGCACCGGAACGGATTCCTGCGCCAGAATCGGCCCGGTGTCCGTCCCGGCGTCCACCAGGTGCACCGTACAGCCTGTGACCTTGACACCGTAGGCCAATGCGTCGGCCACCCCGTGCGCACCCGGAAACGCCGGCAACAGCGCCGGATGGGTGTTGATGACCCGACCGTAGAACCGTGAAAGGAACTGCGGCCCAAGGATTTTCATGAACCCGGCGGAGACCACCAGGTCGGGCGAGTGTGCGGCGGTGGCCTCGGTGATGGCGGCGTCCCAGGCGGCGCGGTCGGGGTGCTCGCCGAGCCGGACGGTGAAGGCGGGCACGGACGCGGCCGCGGCGATCTCCGTGGCCAGGCAGTCGCGGTCGGCGCCGACGGCGACCACCCGGGCCGGGTAATCCGCGACGGCGGAGGTCAACAGCGAATTCAGCAGCGACCCGGTGCCCGACGCCAGTACCACTACCCGTGCCGGTGCGTTCGGGGGCACATGGAGCGGTTCGACCACATCGGCGAGCCTAGCCCGCCGACGATGCGGGTCGTGCAGCGACGTGAGCAGAGTCGGGCGATCGACCTCGGCACCCCGTCGGCGCCAACCGGGTTGTCGCGCGGCGGCCGGCGGAAGGCTTAATCCTCGGAATCTCGCTCGGTGGCTTCTTGTCCTGGCTCGCGCGGGGATGGCGTGTCGGTCATCGGGGGGCCGGGTTCGGCGGCCTCGCCCGCGGGCGGATCCAGCGCGTCACCCGCCTCCCCAGGGATCCCCTCCTCCTCGTCGGGCGACGGCTCGTCGTCGAAGACGCCCGCGAAGTCGGCCGGTTCCTCGGCCGCCGCGGCCGCTGCGGGCTTGACCTTGGGCCGCCGGGGACGGCGGCTGACTCCGCCGGTCATCACCACCGTGATCCCGCCGACGACCGCGAACCAGAAGAAGACGCCGACGAGCAACGCGCCCTGGTCGACGCCGACGTGCCCGAAGTTACCCAGCTGGCCGCTGCCGGCGTACGCGATCACGGACATCACCAGCGCGCCCACGACCGCGGCGACCAGCAGCTTGGCCGCGGCCGCCAGCAACGGCAGCGCCCGCCGGGCGCACTGCTGCCCGACCGCCACACCCGACGACGCACCGATGATGAGCAGCGCCACCCACACCGGCCCCAGCGGCGGCCTGGGGACCGCGGCCAGCACCGGCACGGCCGGGATGTCACCACCGAACACGGTGAACGAACTGAAGGTCGCGAATCCGATGTGCGCGCTGGAGCCGACGGCCATTGCCGCGGTGCCGACAATCACGTTGGGCGCGTACAGCATTGACAGCACGGTGAGGCTGAACTCGCCGAAGATCGAATCGGTGATGCCGTAGAGCTCCTGCATGGTTGACCAATGCACCACCAGCGACCCGGCCGTCACGAAGCCGGAGAGCCCGAGCAACGCCAATACCCCGGCGGAAGCGGCGCGCAGCGAGTCGCCCAGCCAGAAGGGCAGCGACGCCGCCGCGAGCGCGCGCGGCCCCACCCGGGACCACACCCCGATGCCGGCGCCGGCGGCATGCACCGCGAGCACGCTGAGGAACGCGCGTAGCGCACTGGGCGTTTGCAGCTCGGTGATCACCGAGGATGCGTCGTGGATGACCGCCAGGGCGATCGCCGTCATGAACAACGGGCCGCCCAGCGCCGAGGCGACGACCCAGCGGACGACCAGCCACGACGAGTAGGGCGTCGTGGCCCGGGCGGTGCTGCGTGCGGTGGCCCAGACCATCAACAGGACCGGCAGCAGCGGCATCACCCCGAGCACGCGACCGCCGATCGAGACCGGTACCTGGTGCACGCCCAGCCACATGCTGGCGATGGCGCCCAGCGCGCCGGTCATGTCGCTGTTGGCGATCAACAACTGGATCAGCGTGACCGCGGCGATGATGACCAACGCCACCACCGCGGGGGCGAACGCGACCCTGACGAGGTCACGCGCCTGGCGAGCGCCCGCTGCCCGGTTGTCCTCCACCCGTGTCACTCTGGGGCACGTCCCCGACTAGGCGCGACAGCGCACGGTTAGGAGGGCGCTGGCCCAGACGGTGACGACGGCGACTGCTGCTCGTGGCCAAACTGCTGGCCCCCACCCTGCTCGGAGAAGTTTGCCGTCGCAGAGGAGTCCGATCCGCCGACGTTGGGCGGGGGGCTGAAGCTGGGGAAGCCGGTGGGCGGCGTGTTCGAGCCGTGCTGCTGCGCGGACGGTTGCGGTCCGGACTGCGGCGAGGGCTGAGCGCCGAAACCGCCGGTCGGAGCGCCGCTCTGGGTGGGCGCCGCGCTCGGCGAATAGCCGCCGTACTGCGAACCGTAGCCCTGCGGCGACTGCTGCTGCCCGCCGTGCTGCTGGCCGCCCGGCTGCTGACCGTAGTAGGGCTGCTGCTGACCGTATTGGCCGTATTGCCCGTACTGGCCATACTGCGCGTACGGGTCGTATTTGGGCCGCGGCGCCGGGGCGGTGATCACCCCGGAGTCCAGCAGGACCACGACGACGGCGGCGATCGCCTGGAGCACGACGGCCGCCACCAGCGGCCACATCGCCCAGCCGATCGAGAAACCGGCGGGCAGGTTGATCGTCTCGGTGATGGCGAGCAAGGCACCCAGCACCGCAATGACCGCGACGACTCCCGCGTAG
>NZ_LZKV01000233.1:0-5093 GCF_001672995.1 Mycobacterium sp. 1482292.6
CCGCGCTGCGCCGCTACGCGGTGGCCGAGGGGGCCGACATCCGGCGCGGCGTAGAGGTGGTCGCGCTCGCGCAGGACGCCGCGGGCGTCACCGTCACCGCCGGACCCAAGGGCGACGGCGATCCCGCCCACCGGCAGGCGTGGCGGGCGCGGTATGTGATCGGCGCCGACGGCGCCCACAGCACCGTCCGGACGCTGCTCGGCGCCGACTTCCCCGGCAAGACGGTGCTGACCTCGTTGATGCTGGCCGACGTCAAGCTGGCCCACGGCCCGGCCCGCGGCGGCCTGGTGGTGGGCACCACCGGTGACGTGCTGGGTTTCCTGGCTCCCTACAACCGGCACGACGCGGACGGCTCGTGGTACCGCGCCCTGGTGTGGGACCGCGACCACCAACTGCCCGACGACGCGCCCGTCGACGACGCCGAGATCGTCGACGTCCTCGCCCGCGCCATGGGCACCGACTTCGGTGTGACCCAGATCGGCTGGAAGTCGCGATTCCATTGCGACGAAAGGCAAGTCGCGCAGTACCGGCACGGCCGGGTGTTCCTGGCCGGCGACGCCGCGCACGTGCACTCCCCGATGGGCGGCCAGGGCATGAACACCGGCATCCAGGACGCCGCGAACCTGGCCTGGAAGCTCGATGCCGTGCTCGGCGGGGCCGACGACGCGCTGCTGGACACCTACCACAGCGAACGCCACCCGATCGGCAAGCGGGTGCTGGTGCAGTCGGGGATGATCGCCCGCGCCGCGACGCTGCATCGGCGGCCCGCGATCTGGCTGCGTAACCTGTTGGCGCCCAACCTGCTTCGCCTTCCCGCCGTGCACGACTTGGTGGCCGGCAGTTTCGCGGGCACCGGGTTGCGGTACGGCCGGCGCGGGCTGGTCGGCACCCGGGCCGCCGCGATCCCCCTCGTCGAGGGACGGTTGACGCAGCTGCAGCGCGGTGGCAACTACGTCTTCATCCGCGAATACGGCGCCGCCCCGGTCGAGGCGCCCGGAATGGTGCAGGCCGAGCGGGCCGACCACGGCCCCGCCGTGCTGGTGCGTCCCGACGGGTACATCGCGTGGGCCGGCGCATCGGCGCAGGCGCCGGAGGCGATCAGCAACGCGGCGGTGGGCAATTCCCTTGCCCGCGCGGTGATTTCGCGCTAGTCCGCGTTCTCGGGCTGCTGCGCGACGAACGACCGGAGTCGGCGGCGGGTCTGGTGGTCGTCCGCGCCGGGCTCGCCGTCGCTGTGCCGGCCGCGCGTGTAATCGCCCTGCCACGGCACCTTCTCGTTGGCCGCACCGGCCGCGGCCTCCTGTTCACGGCCCAGCGCGCCGCGCGAGCCGAGGAAGTGCTCGTGCTTGCGGTGCAGCTCCTCGTCGGATTCGATGGGCCGCAGCTCCGGCACGAACTCCTCCAACTCGGCCCGGCGCTGCGGCACGATCATGCAGATCGGCTCGTCGATCTCGAATCGCACCGGCATGAACTCGCGGGTGAATTTCCAGTTCATGCTGAAACTCGAGCTGGACCAATCGGTTTCGACGATGCCCTCCAGCGGGGAGATGGCGTCCTTCGGATGATTGGCCGGTCCGCGAACCAGCAGGTTGTAGCCCGGCGGGGTGCGGAACAGGATGGGCAGGTGCCAGGTCAGGATGCCGTAGCCGAAGTGGCTCGACGGCAGGAACTGACCGCTGTCGCGGGTGTCGGGCGCGATCATCAGGTTGGTGCGGTCATTGCCGCCCATCCAGGTCGCGGTGAACGCGCTGCGGTTGCGCACCTCCCAGCCGCTCTGGTTGGCGATCAGCATCGGCAGACACCGGTGCGGCCAGCCCTGGCGGATCTCCGACATCCACTCCCGGCCGATCGGCGCGGGGCTGATCGGCGGTGCGATGTCGTGGGTGATGTACCCGATCAGGGGACGGTGCCCCCCGCCGGAGTTGTCACTCATCGGCTCCTCGATTCGCTGCTTGCCCGGGACAGCAATTATCTCAATCGAAGCGGCCGGTCCTAACCTGACTATCCCGGTCCCCGCTGCCCCGCCGATGGAATCACGTCCACCATAGAGGTATGACGCCGGCCATGCGCGTCGACGGATTTCGGCTCGTCAGGGCCTGAAGTCACTCATTGCGCTGGCTGCGGGTCACCTTCGATGTCCCGTCCGCGACTTCGCCAATGCCGCCTTCATGCGATGCCTCGTGACGGTCTCGGCGCGGCAAGCTCCCGGAGGGAGGACAGGAACAACTCATCCATTCGCGGGCTCAATTCGGCCAGCGTTGCGGCGCTGGCATAGCCGGCGGAACCGAAGACACGTTCGAGCGCGTCGGTCGCAGTGCTGGCGCCTATGGAAAGGCAAAGGCACGCAACGCCTTCTGCCCGCAGCTCGTCGAGGGCCTTGAAGGAGTCGGCTTCGGCGTAACGGCCTTCGTAGCCGTCGTCGTAGGGGAATCCATCGGAAAGGACGACCAACAGCCGATTCGGCGTGCCCGCCTGAGTTTTGAGTATCTCGCCGGCGCCTCGGATCCCGGCACCGAGGCGCGTATACCCCGACGGTTCGAGCTGATTGAGGCGAGCGCGCCCCACGGCGCCGAAACTCTGGTCGAACGTCTTGATGACCGGCAGCTGGACGGCGTGGCGGCCCTGCGATCGGAAGGCGTAGACGGCGACCCGGTCACCAAGCTCTTCGAGTGTCACGGCCAAAGTGGCGGCCGCTCGTCGCTGGTGGTCGTGCACCGCGCGGCCATCCGCGTCGGCGTCGATGGCAGACCCGGACGCGTCGATCAAGATGAGCACGCCGAGATTGCGGGCAAGTTTGCGGCGCTCCAGGTAGACGTGTTCCGGTGGGGAAAAACCTGATTGCAGGTCGACGAACAGATCGATGAGCGCCTCGATGTCGAGGTCGTCCCCGTCGGCACGGCCGCGCAGAACCTTCGGCCCGAGGCCGACGCGAGCCAGGCGGCGCCGCAGCACGTCGTCGTGCACCACGCCGGCATCCGAGACGTCGGCGGCAACGGTCAGGGGAAAGTCGATGACGCGGCACCAGTCGGGCTTGTACCGGTCGTTGAAGACGTCCCACTCCGGATGCAGGGCGCCCCCCACCCCGATCGCAGCACCGGGCTTGCCGTCATCGGTGAACTGGACCCGGGTGGGCAGGGGACGCGCATTCGGACCGACCGCGTGCGCGCGGCGCATTGAGCGAACTGTCATCTCGGCGCCCGCGGCACCCTCTCCAGAGGAGCGCGAGCCGCCGAACATCTTGCGGAAGTAGTCCGACATCGACTTGTTGTTGAGCAACGGACTCTCAAACAGTTTGAGGATCTTGCTGTCCCCCGACTTCCCGCCGTCATCGTCTTCGTCGTCGTCCTCCGACTCGGGCATATCGACAGGGTCGAATCGCAATTGCAGATCTTTGTTGGTGGCCTGACCGCCCGGCCCGGTGGGCGCCGCCATCACCCGGGAGGGCTTGATGACACCGAACCACCCCGGCGGGTCGGCAACCTTGGTTCGGCTCATGGCCACCTCGAGCGACTCCTCGGCGGCCCTGGTGCTGGGTCGTTCGTCCGGGAGGAGCACGGCATCGAGGGGAAGGTGCCGCGCGAGGTCGGCGAGGACCCGTCGACCTTCGAGTGCCAGGTAACGACGCGCCAAGGTGGAACGTGCGCGCAATCCCTTCACCAAGCGCGGATCAAGGCTGCCCGCGCCGAGAAGTGCCGCCTGCACCACCGTCTCGCGGCGCTGCTGCTCGACCGAGGCCCCGGGCGAGACGAAGATGAACCGCCCGTTGGTGTGCGCGGGCCCCCCGGCCGGCGCCTCGGTGACTTCGACGGACCTGCCGGCGATGTAGGTGGCGAGGAACCGGAACCGGTCTGGGTGGTCAGGCGCGTCGGTCACTTCTGAGGCAGGACGGTGTTGACGAGTTCGTCGAGCGCTCGGATGACATCGTCGTCGTCGGAGAGCACCTGGACGACGGCCGCGTGCACCGCGCTGCGCAGGTTCAGCCCTTCGGCGGCGAGGCCGGCGGCAAGAATCAACATGCGCGTGGAGGACACCTCGCGCAAGGGTGAGCCGTCGAGGTTGCGGATGGCGTAGGCGAGCTTGACCAACGAACGTGCGGTCTCGGTGTCGATCCCGGCTTCGTAGGCCACCACCTCGGTCTCGACCTCCGGGGAGGGGTAGCCGAGTTCGATGGCGACGAAGCGCTGGCGGGTCGACTCCTTGAGGTTCTTCAGGACGCTCTGGTAGCCGGGGTTGTAGGAGATCACCAGCTGGAATCCGGGCGCCGCCCGCAAGGTGGTGCCGAGCCGGTCCACCGGCAGCTCGCGGCGGTGATCGGCGAGCGGATGGATGACCACGGTGGTGTCCTGGCGCGCCTCCACCACCTCGTCCAGATAGAAGATGGCGCCCTCGCGCACGGCGCGAGTCAAGGGTCCGTCCACCCAGACCGTTTCACCGCCCTTGAGCAGGAACCGGCCCACCAGATCGGCCGACGTCATGTCCTCGTGACCGGCGACGGTGATCAGGTCCCGGCCGAGCTGGTGGGCCATCGCCTCCACGAATCGTGTTTTCCCGCATCCCGTGGGGCCTTTCAGCAGTACGGGCAGGCCGCGGCGGGCCGCAGCGCGGAAGACCTCCACCTCGTCGCCGACGGCCCGGTAGAACGGCGCGTCCGGCAGGGACCGAACGGCCGCGGGCTGGCTGTTCAACAATTACTTCCCCCGTTCGAGCGGAACGTTTTTCGGCAGCTTTGCCCCACCGGGTAGGACGAGCTGACCGTCGTGGTTGATGTAGCCGGAATTCGTCAGGGGCACCGGTAGCGCAGGGTCCGGGCACGGCCGGTCGGTTTCCGCGCCGCAGATACCCATCAGGAAGTACGAGCGCTTCAGGATGTCGTCGGGCCAGGGATCTTGGTGCATGGCGAACCACTGCGCGGGCAGGTTGTAGAAGACGAAGAAGAAGGCGCTGCAGGCGGCGAAGATCGCCAGGAAGCGGGTGAGTTGCTGTCTGGCGAGACCGCCTCGAACGTGGTCCAGGCCGCGCTCGACGAAGGTGCGGCCGCGGTCGTCGGTGAAGTAGCGCAGGCAGCACAGTCCGGCCTGCACACCGCCCCACAT
>NZ_LZKV01000234.1:0-4037 GCF_001672995.1 Mycobacterium sp. 1482292.6
CGAGCCAGTGCTGACCGGTCAGGCAGTTGATGCCCACCCAGCCGTCGACGGCCCGGACGACGCCCAGCATGGGTGCCGACCGCAGGTTGGCGGGCAGCCCGAGGCGTCGCATCCGCTGTGCCATCAACATCGGATAGGGCAGCGTCGAGATCAACGATTCCAGCTGCGCGACATCGACTTCCGTGATCCGGCCACCGGGCGGCCGGCGCAGCGCGGTCAACGCGCCCAGGGCGCCGTAGGCCCCCGCGACGTATTCCGCGATCCGGGCGCCGACCTGAACCGGCGGGCGCTGCGGATCCCGGGTGCTGACCCAGCCCGACGCCGCCTGCAGGGTCAGCGCCGTGGCGGGTCGATGACGCGACGGACCGGACTGACCGAACTCAGAGATGCGCAGAATTACCAGGTTCGGGTTGATCCGCTGCAAATCGTCGATGCCCAGACCCCAGCCCTTCAGGGTTCCGGGCGGGAGGTCTTCGATCAGGACCTGCGCCTGCGCGATGAGCTCGAGCGCAGACGCCAGATCGTGGCCCTCCGAGAGGTCAAGTGTGGCACCGTGTTTGCCGGCGTTGAGGTACTCGAACAGGCCGCACCGATCCGGGTCGGCGAGTCCGGTGGGGAACGGCCCCCAGCGCCGCAGCGGGTCTCCGGCGGGCGGTTCGATCTTGATGACCTCGGCGCCCAGGTCGACCAGAAGCTTTGCCGCGTAGGGACCCGAGATCTCGCCCGCGATTTCGACGACGTGCAGCCCCTCAAGGGGTCCCGTCACGCGGGGATCCCGATGGCCATCGGTTCCATGTATTGGTGCAGTCCGCCGATCCCGCCACCCTCGCGGCCCAGCCCGCTGAGCTTGAAGCCGCCGAACGGCGCGCCGCCCGGGTTGACGCCGTTGACGGCGATCTGGCCGGTGCGGATGCGGCGCGCCACCCCGACGGCACGGTCCACGTCACCGCCCCACACCGCGCCGGAGAGCCCGTATTGCGAGTTGTTCGCGATGGCGACCGCGTCGTCGTCGTCGCGGTAGCGCAGCACGGTCAACACCGGACCGAACACTTCCTCTTGCGCGATAGTCGAATTCGGGTCCACTCCGGACAGGATGGTCGGTTCGAAGTAGAAGCCGACGTCCAGATCCGCCGGCCGGCCGCCGCCGGTCACCAGCCTCGCTCCGTCATTCAGCGCGCCGGCCACGTGTGACTCGACTCGGTCGCGCTGCGCCGCACTGATCAACGGACCCATCTGCACCTCGGGGTCGGTGGGGTCGCCCACCTTGACCTCGCGGGCCAAGGCGGCGAGCCGATCGACAACATCGTCGTGCAGCGAGTCGGGAAGCAGCAGCCGGCTGTGCAGGATGCAGGCTTGCCCGGCGTGCAGCGAACAGGATTCGAACAGCATCTGGCGCAGCATGTCGTCGGTGATTTGCGCATCGTCGAGGACGATGCTGGCCGACTTGCCGCCCAGTTCCAACAGGATCCGCTTCATCGTGTCCCCGGCGGCGGACATCACCTGGCGGCCCACGGCCGAGCTGCCGGTGAAGCTGACCATGTCGATGCGCGGATCGGTGGTCAGCAGCTTGGCCGCCTCGACACCGGACGGCGTGACCACGTTGACCACCCCGGGCGGGATGTCGGTGTGCTCGTCGATGAGCCGCGCCAATGCCAGACCGGCCAGCGGTGTCAGCGGGGACGGCTTGAGCACGACCGTATTGCCCGCCGCCAGAGCATGATTCAGCTTCATGACGTTGAGGCAGTGCGGGAAGTTCCACGGCGTCAGCACCGATACGACACCCAGCGGCGCGTGCCGCAACACGGTGGTTCCGGCGCTGATGCCGGTGACCTCCTGGTCGACCAGCTGGGTGGCGAGCTGCGCGGCGTGCATGGACATGAAGCCGGCGCCGTCGATCTGCATGATGCGCTCGTTGGCGATGCAGCCCCACTCCGCCTGGGACAGCGCAAAGAAGTCATCGGCGTGTTTGGTCAGCGCCTCGCCCAACTGGTTCAGGCACCCGGCGCGCTGCTCGGCGGTCATCGTGCCCCAGGGTCCGCTGTCGAAGGCGCGGCGAGCGGCCGCGATCGCATCGCCGACCTGGGCGACGCTCGCGTCCGGGGCGGTGGCGATGACGGCCTCGGTGGACGGGGACAGGTCGTCATAGCGGCCGTCCTGCGGCTCGACCCAGTTGCCGTCGATGTAGAGCTGATAGGTCTGGACTAGAGCGGGCGAATCGGCCATGGCTTCCTCCGGTCATCTGATCACTTGGTGTACACCTCCGTGTCGCCCTCGTCAATCATCAATCGCGCGAATTGCAAGCTACCGCAATATCTACGTGTCGTGTTGACAGCATGCGACGGCACGGAGTAGACAC
Source organism: Mycobacterium sp. 1482292.6 (assembly GCF_001672995.1). NCBI lineage: Bacteria > Bacillati > Actinomycetota > Actinomycetes > Mycobacteriales > Mycobacteriaceae > Mycobacterium > Mycobacterium sp. 1482292.6. The sequence goes on from NZ_LZKV01000234.1 coordinate 2,357, forward strand.
AGTCCGCAGGACAGATTGCCTCAATCTGTCCGATCGGGTGTCCTGCGAGAGGGGCTTGCCGTGCAGACTCATCCGCCGCTGCGCTCGCCGAGCTTCCCGCTGCACTCCCCCGACTTCTACGCCGGCGATCCCTACCCGGCCTATCGGGAGCTGCGCGCCACCGCGCCGGTGTGCTGGAACGACGTCACCGACTTCTGGGCGCTGCTGAAGTACGAGGACATCCGGTTCGTGTCGAGCAATCCGGCGCTGTTCTCGTCCACGAAGGGCATCACCATTCCGGACCCGGCGAATCCCAACCCGGTACAGGCGGGCAACCTGATCTTCAGCGACCCGCCCCGGCACCGCCAATTGCGCAAGCTGATCAACTCCGGCTTCACCAAGCGGCGGGTTGCCGTGTTGGAGCCAAAGATTCGTCAGATCGTGCGCGGGATCCTGGACGGCATCGAACCCGGCTCGGTCCACGAGTTCGCCGAGGAGGTCGCGGCGCCACTGCCCACCCGCATGATCGCCGAACTGATCGGCGCCCCGCCGGACGACTGGGAGCAGTTCCGGGCGTGGTCGGACGCGGCCACCGGGACGGCCGACCCCGAGATCGAACTCGACTCGTTGGTGGCCATGGGCCAGCTCTTCGAGTATTTCCAGGCGCTGATCGCCGACCGGCGGGTGCACCCGCGCGACGACCTGCTGTCGGTCCTGGCCGAGGCCGAGATCGACGAGCACCGGCTGACCGACGAAGACCTGCTCAACTTCGCCTTCCTGCTGCTGGTGGCCGGCAACGAAACCACCCGCAACCTCATCGCGCTGGGCACGTTGGCGTTGATCGCGCATCCCGACCAACGCCGCCTGCTGGTCTCCGACCCCGCACGCATCCCGCTCGCCGTCGAGGAGATGTTGCGGTGGAACAGTCCAGTGGTGCACATGGCCCGCACCGCGACCGCCGACGTCGAGATCCGCGGCCAGCGGATCCGCGCCGGCGAGGTGGTGGTGATGCTGTACGGGTCGGCCAACCGCGACGAGGACGTGTTCGGCCCCGACTCCGAGGAGTTTGACGTGACCCGTCACCCGAACCCGCACATCGCCTTCGGCTGCGGTGAACACTCCTGCGTCGGTGCGCAATTGGCGCGCCTGGAGGCGACGGTGCTGTTCGACGAGCTGCTGCGCCGCTTCCCCACCATGGAGCTGGTGGGCGACGTGCACAGGATGCGGGCCACCATGGTGCCCGGCGTCAAACGCATGCCGGTGCGGATGGGAATCTGAGCCGATGGACCTCGAATACACGCCAGAGCAATGCAAGCTGCGCGCCGAGATCCGCGCGACCCTGGAAACGGTGATGACGCCGGAACGCGTCGCCGCGGTCAGCGAGCACATGGAGGGCGGGCCGGCCGTACGCGAGTGCATCCGCGCCCTCGCCGCGGCCAATCTCCTAGGCGTCGGGTGGCCGAAAGAATATGGCGGACGAGGGTTCTCGGCCATCGAACAGTTCATCTTCTCCGAAGAGGCGCGCCGGGTCAGCGCACCCATCCCGCTAGTGACGCTCAACACCGTCGGGCCGACGCTCATGCACTACGGCACCGACGAGCAGAAGCGTCAGTTCCTGCCGGCGATCCTGGACGGCACGGCGGAGTTCGCCATCGGCTACTCGGAACCCGGCGCGGGCAGCGACCTCGCCTCGGTGCGCACG
>NZ_LZKV01000235.1:0-9600 GCF_001672995.1 Mycobacterium sp. 1482292.6
TGGCCAGGTAGACGGGGTTGCGGTAGCTCATCGCCGTGCACATCTGGCCGAGCTTGATCCGCGAGGTGGTCGCCGCGACGGCCGACATCATCTCCGGTGGCCGCATCCAGATGGGTATCGGCGGCGGCTGGTACGAACACGAATGGCGCGCCTACGGATACGGATTCCCCTCGGCGGGTGTGCGATTGGGTCGCCTGGATGAGGGAGTGCAGATCATGCGCGATGCCTGGCGCGACGGCAAGGTCAGCTTCGACGGCAAGCACTACCAGGTCGACGGCGCGATCGTCGCGCCTAAGCCCCTGCAGGGCAACGGCATTCCGTTGTGGATCGCCGGTGGCGGTGAGAAGGTGACGCTGCGGATCGCCGCCCAATACGCGCAGTACACCAACTTCACTCCCGAGCCGGAAGCGTTCGCGCACAAGTCCGACGTGCTGGCCGAGCACTGCCGCAACGTGGGCACCGACTTCGACGCCATCGTGCGGTCGGTCAACGTCAACGCCATCGTGGGCACCTCGGAGGCCGACGTCAAAGACCGGCTGCAGCGGGTGCGCGACCGCCTAGCCGGCTACGTCGGTGAGGCTGCGGCGGACGCGATGATCGCCGGGACCAGCGGCCCCGACTCGGCAACGGGCACACCGGAACAGGTCATCGAGCGGCTCACCAAGATCCGCGACCTCGGCTGCGAGTACGCGATCTGCTACTTCCCCGAGGCGGCCTACGACCGATCGGGCATCGAGCTGTTCGAACGGGAGGTCATGCCGGCGCTGAGCTAGCAAGGCCCCGGTGCTTCGGCGATTGAGTACGGCGATGGTGTGTGCATGAGGGTAGGGATCGTCGGCGGAGGATTCGCGGGTTTGGCGGCTGCCATCGCGCTCCGGCAGGACGGCCACGACGTCACCGTGTTCGAGAAGACGCCCGGTCCCTCCGCGATGGGCGGAGCCATCGCGCTCGCCCCAAACGCGTTGGCGTGCTTGTCGATTCTGGGTGTGCGCCACCACGTGGTGACCGACCCGTGGTCCCGGACGGCGGCCACCGTACGCGCCCGCGACGGGCGGGTCTTGGTCAGACGCACCCTGGCGCAGCTCGCCGGAGGCGATGAGTTCGCGACCGTGCCGCGCGCCGCGTTGATTGCCTGGTTGGCGGCCGCGCTGCCCTCGCACTGTGTGCGGTATGCGGCCAACGTCACCGCGGTCGCTGCCGATGGCTCGGTTGTCGTCGACGGCAAGGCGGACCGGTTCGATCTAGTGATCGGCGCGGACGGACTGCGCAGTGTCACGAGGAAGCTGCTGTTTGCGGACGCGCCGTCGCCGCGCTCGACCGGCGTCACCGGCTGGGCCTGGATAGCCGACCGTGAGCTCGCTACTGGTTTCGGTCCGATTTGGGGCCGCACAGCCGATTTCGGCATCTTGCCATTGGTCGACGGCCGCACCTACGTCTACGGCGGCACCCGGAGCCGGCACCCGGACTTGCGGTCGTTTCGCGACTGGCCGGACCCCTTGCCGGCCCTGATCGACGCCGCGACGGCCGGCGAGATGATCACTCCGGAAATCTTCGAAGCGCGACCACCCCGTCGACTCGCCCGCGGCATCGTCGTGCTGATCGGTGACGCCGCGCACTGCATGCGGCCGACCTTCGGCCAGGGGGCAGCGCTGGCCATGGAAGACGCGATAACGCTGGCCCGCCACGGCGTGCCCGGGCTGTCTCGGCGATGGCTGCGCATGCTCGCTGTGTACGGCGCGTCCAAGGCGGGCTCCCGATTCACCGCGCCGGGCAGCGCCGTCCTGGAGAACGCCCGAAATCGGGCGCTTCTATTGCTGCCCGACCCGCTGTTCGCGGCCATGGCGGGCCGGGTGAGCCGGTGGCGTGGCTAGCGCTAGACGTCGCTGGTGAGGTACCTGGTCTTGGCCGGCGGCGCGGCCAGCAGCGGGGGAAGCTGCGTCAGCTTGCCTTCGCCGGCGCGAAAGGCGCGGTAGGCCTCGTCGTGCTCGACGGTCTCCCAGATCTCGTAGATGAGCCAGTGCGCTTCGTCGTCCTCGTCGACAAGAACGTCCGTGCGCACGTTCCCGTCGAACGCCCGGGTGTCCTGCAGCGCCCGGCCCATCAGCTCGCGCCCCGCGGCGACCTCGTCGGGCTTGAACCTGAGCTCCAGTATCACCGTGACCGTCATGCGCCCAACATATCGCTGCGCGCCCGCCCGCCCCTGGCGCGGGCGCCCGCACAAGGATGAGAATGCGGTTTCCACTTTTCGGAAAGCTGTTATACGGTTCAGTGAGCAATATTCTGTTGGCGGATTGTGGAGGATCCCTCGATGCAGAAGGCACTTGCGCCTGAGATCTCTACCTGGCCCGATGAGAGCCCACAGCTGATCGGCAGCCGATGCGGCAGCTGCGAGGCGACCACCTTCCCGGTGCAGCAGTGGTGCCCGCGCTGCAGCGCCGGCGAGATGTCCGAGGTGCTGTTGCCCCGACGCGGAACGCTGGTGGCGTGGACCACCCAGGGCTTCCCGCCCGGCGCCCCCTACGCCGGCCCGACGGGCAAGGACTTCGTGCCGTTCGGCGTGGGATTGGTTCAGCTCGGCGACGTCATCCGCGTCGAAGGGCGGCTCACCGAGAACGACCCGGCCAAGCTGCAGTTCGGCCAGGAGGTCGAACTGACCATGGTGCCGTTCGCCACCGACGACGAGGGCGCCGAAATCATCACGTTCGCCTTCCAGCCGGTCTGAGTGGCGATCGTGAGCGCGGCGCAGCCGGGCGAAACGGGTCGCCACCGTCCGCCCGTGGCGATCGTGAGCGCTGCGCAGCCGGGCGAAGCGGGTCGCCACCGTCGAATCCAGAGGAGTCTGAGATGACCAACGATGTCGCCATCATCGGCGTGGGCCTGCACCCGTTCGGCAGGTTCGACAAGACCGCGATGCAGATGGGCGCCGAGGCCGTGCAGCTCGCGCTCAAAGACGCCGGCGTGGACTGGAAGGACATCCAGTTCGGCTTCGGCGGCAGCTACGAAGTCTCCAATCCCGACGCGGTGACCCGGCTGGTCGGGCTGACCGGCATCACGTTCACCAACGTGTTCAACGCCTGCGCCACCGCGGCCAGCGCCATTCAGCAGACCGCCGACACGATCCGGCTGGGCAAGTACGACATCGGCATCGCCATCGGGCTCGACAAGCACCCGCGCGGCGCCTTCACGGACGACCCCGCCAAGCTGGCGCTGCCCCAGTGGTACGCCAACAACGGCCAATTCGTCACCACCAAGTTCTTCGGGATGAAGGCCAATAAGTACATCCACGACCACAACATCTCGCAGGAGACGCTGGCGCGGGTGGCCAACAAGAACTTCCGCAATGGTGCGCTGAACCCGAACGCGTTCCGGCGCAAGGAGATTTCCGTCGAGGAGATCCTCGCCTCGCCAGCGCTGAACTACCCGCTGACGCAGTACATGTTCTGCGCGCCCGACGAGGGCGCGGCCGCGGTCATCATGTGTCGCGCGGACATGGCCGAGAAGTTCACCGACAAGCCGGTCTATGTGCGCGCCTGCGAGATTCGGACCCGGCGATTCGGCGCCTACGAGGTGCACGCCACGTCGGCGCCGCTGGACGAGGACGCCTCACCGACGGTCTATGCCGCCAAGGCCGCCTACGAGGCGGCCGGAATCGGCCCGGAGGACGTCGACGTCGCGCAGTTGCAGGACACCGACGCCGGCGCCGAGGTCATCCACATGGCCGAGACCGGTCTGTGCGCCGACGGCGAACAGGAGAAGCTGCTGGCCGACGGCGCCACCGAGATCCACGGCTCGATGCCGGTCAACACCGACGGCGGGCTGATCGCCAACGGCGAGCCGATCGGCGCGTCGGGCCTGCGGCAGATGCATGAACTGGTGCGGCAGTTGCGCGGCGAGGCGGGCGAGCGCCAGGTGCCCGGCAACCCGCGCGTCGGCCTGGCCCAGGTGTACGGCGCGCCCGGCACCGCGTCGGCGACCATCCTGTCGCGCTGAAAAGCCTGGGCCCCAGGCTAAATCGCGGGGCCCAACAGGTCGTCCGCGTCGCGGATGATGTAGCCGTAACCCTGTTCGGCCAGGAAGCGCTGCCGGTGCGCGGCGTACTCGGCATCCAGGCTGTCGCGCGCCACCACCGAATAGAAGATCGCGCCGCCGCCGTCGGACTTGGGCCGCAGCAGCCGGCCCAGCCGCTGCGCCTCCTCCTGGCGTGAGCCGAACGTACCCGAAACCTGCACTGCCACAGACGCTTCCGGCAGGTCGATGGAGAAGTTGGCGACTTTGGACACCACCAGGGTGGACAACTCGCCGCGGCGGAAGGCGTCGAACAGCTCTTCGCGTTCCTTGGTGCGGGTGGACCCCTGGATCACCGGGGCGTTGAGCTCCGCGCCGAGTTCGTCGAGCTGATCGAGGTAGGCGCCGATCACCAGGGTCTGCTCGCCGGGATGCTTTGCCAAAATCGATTTGACCACAGCGATTTTCGTGTGCACCGTCGAGCACAGCTTGTACCGCTCTTCGGGTTCGGCGGTCGCGTAGAGCATCCGCTCGTTATCGGTCATGGTGACCCGCACCTCGACGCACTCGGCGGGCGCGATCCACCCCTGCGCCTCAATGTCCTTCCACGGCGCGTCGTAGCGTTTCGGGCCGATCAGGGAGAACACATCGCCCTCGCGGCCGTCCTCGCGGACCAGCGTGGCGGTCAAGCCGAGGCGCCGCTTGGACTGCAGGTCGGCGGTCATCCGGAACACCGGCGCCGGCAGCAGGTGGACCTCGTCGTAGATGATCAGCCCCCAGTCGCGGCTGTCGAAGAGCTCGAGGTGCCGGTACTCGCCCTTGGTGCGGCGAGTGATCATCTGATACGTCGAGATGGTGACCGGCCGGATCTCCTTGCGCTCGCCGGAATACTCGCCGATCTCGTCCTCGGTGAGCGACGTGCGGGCGATCAGCTCGCGTTTCCATTGCCGCGCCGCGACGATGTTGGTGACCAGAATCAGCGTCGTCGCACCGGCTTTCGCCATGGCGGCCGCGCCCACCAGAGTCTTGCCGGCGCCGCAGGGCAGCACCACCACGCCCGATCCGCCGGACCAGAAGGAGTCGGTGGCCATCTGCTGGTAGTCGCGCAGCTGCCAGCCGTCCTCGGCCAGGCTGATCGGGTGCGCTTCGCCGTCGACGTAGCCCGCGAGATCCTCGGCGGGCCAACCGATCTTGAGCAGCATCTGCTTGACCCGACCGCGCTCGCTGGGGTGCACGATGACGGTGTCGTCGTCGATCCGGGCGCCGAGCATCGGGGCAATCTTCTTGTTGCGCAGCACCTCTTCGAGCACCGCGCGATCCAGACTCACCAGCGTCAAACCGTGCGCGGGGTTCTTCACCAGCTGCAGGCGGCCGTAGCGGGCCATCGTGTCGACGATGTCGACCAGCAGCGGTTGGGGCACCGCGTAGCGCGAGAAGCTGACCAGGGCGTCGACCACCTGCTCGGCGTCGTGGCCGGCGGCGCGGGCGTTCCACAGCGCCAGCGGCGTGATGCGGTAGGTGTGGACGTGTTCGGGTGCGCGCTCCAGCTCGGCGAAGGGCGCGATGGCGGCGCGCGCCGCGCCGGCCTGCTCGTGATCCACCTCGAGCAGCACCGTCTTGTCGGACTGCACGATCAACGGTCCGTCAGACATAGTCAGCGCCACTCCTTTCGATCTGTTTGACGTCGGCGGGCATGCTCACCATTATCGGCCGGTGGCCGACACCACCGAGGTGATGCGGTGGATGGCGAAGTCACGCAGCCGACCGGACGCGGAGTCGAACGCCACCAGCTGGCCACCCTTGATGGTGATGGGCGACACGACGCGCTGGGTGGCCACCCCCGCCGCATCCAGATAACCGATCACCAGGGTGTCTTGTTCCCTGGCGGCGCGCTGTAACTGCGTCATGGTGACCGCCGGGTCGACGCGGATGTTGCCGAACGGTGCGGCGGTCACCTTGCGCAGCACCGCCACCACCGCGTTGAGGCTTTCGGTGTTGGGGCGCCGGGCCGGACGGTAGGGCCGGCGCTGCTGCGGGGTGGACACCCGGGCGCCGCGGGGACGGACGTCGACGATGGCGCCGGAGGAATCCTCGGCCGCCGGGGCGAACCCCGCCGCGCGTAACGCGGTGAGGACCTCGCCGATCGGCGCGGGCGACACCGCGACCGTCGGCGCCAGGGCCCGCAGCTGCACCTCTTCGGTCGCCGGCGCGGCCACGGCCTGGGCCAGCAGCGCGGGGTCCTCGCAGCGCACGAACGACGCGGCCATGCCGATCCGCAGTTGCCCGTGCCGGCGCGCCACGTCATCGATCAAGTAGGTGAGGCCTTGAGGCACCGGCGTTTTGGAATGCTTGGCGAACAGCGAATGCATCCAGTCGCGCGTCTTGCCGACATCGAGCGCGTGCCGGATCGACTGCTCGCTGACGCGGTAGACCATCGCGGTGCCGGCGGATTCGACGGTCGCCACGACGGCGAGTTGCTCGGCCAGGTCGCGTTCCAGCGGCCCGGGCACCACCACGGTCAGATCCGCTTGCACCAGGAAGTGATCGACCGGTTTGGGTAACGCCCGGTTCATCGCCTCGATGGCGACCTGCGGATCGCCGTCGTCGTCCAGCAGCGCGCGGCCGGGCGTGCTGATGGCGCCGCGGCCCACCAGGCCCAGGGCGTTGCTCTCGGCGAGCAGGTCCCCGACTGGCCCGGGCTGCAACCGTTTCGCCCAGCGCGGACGCCGCCAGATCAGCGCCGCCGACGCCGCCGCCGCGTCGACGCCGGCGCCGGGGGGCAGCTCGGACAGCATGCCCAGCAACAGCCGGCGGTCCAGCGGCGCGGCCGTGGAGTACAGGCCGTCGGTCAGGGCCCCGTAGGGCTTGGCGTCGGGGCCGCGGCTGCCGATCAGCGCCGGCCGGCCGGGCAGATCCAGCCAGCTGGCGGCCAACAGCTGCCAGCGCTCGGCGACCGACAGCGCGGCGTAGCGGTCGGTGACGATCGTCGGCGCCCAGTACGGCGCCTCGCCGGTGACCGGTTCGGGGTCGGGCATGCCGCTGGCGATCAATCCGGCCGCGGCCGTGACTTCGAGGAGCAAACCCAGCCGCTGCTCGTCGATGCCGGTCACCTTGCTCAGCCGTTTGACCTCGCGGATTCCCAGGCCGCCGCTGCGCAGCTCGGAAACCGGCGCGGCGGAGAGGGTTTCGAGCAGGACGTCGACCTCGCGCAGCAAGTCGATGACGGCCCCGGCCGCCGCGGCGTCGGCATCGTCGGGCGTGGTGGTCGACACCACCGGGTCGGGAGCGGTCAGTTGCATGGGACCGGGCTGCTCGCCGCGCAGCACCTGTCCGACGTGGCGGGGCAAGATCACCGTCTCGGCATCGATGCGCCGCAGCAGGCCCATGGCCAGCAGCTGGGGCACCGGCCGGTCGGTGGGCGCGCCAGGCGCGGCGTCGCGTGTGCGTCCCATCGGCGAGCCTTCGAGAAGTTTCTCCAGCACGTCGAGTTGTGCCTCGGTGAGGTCGTCGATCAGGGCGGCGATCTGTTCGGCGCTGCGCGAGGTGTCCTCGAGGGTGACCTGGCCCGGATGCCACGGCATGCCCGTCGCGGCGTCGGCGGCCACCCGAAGCGCGGCCTCGCCCCACACTAGGGCGCGTTGCCGCAGGTCGTCGACGGCATCCAGCACGTCGGTCTCGGGGGCGCGGTCACCGATCAGCGCCAGCAGCTTGGGCGTGGGCACCGGCTCGGCGTCGGCCTGCAGCACCAGCAACGCGTCGAGCACGGCCAGCCGCAAAAAGTTCAGGTCGTCGGTGCCGGCCTTGATCGACTGGCGGGCCTGGGCGCGGGCGGCCAGCGCGGCGATGCTGCCGGGTGGGGGCTGGGCGAGGTCCGGCCGCAATTCCAACAGTCGGATCAGCTGCTCATCGGATAACTCGGCCAGCCACGACCCCAGCGGGATATCCGGGGTGTTGTCGGTCATTGCTGACCAGCGTAAAGCAGGTCGCGGCCACCCAGCAGACCTCGACAACCCGGCGACTCACCAGCGTGGTGAACACCGGCGCGCACGGCAACGCGTCTCGAACTCCGGTCTTGCGCCACATGCGGTTCGGCCACCTGTAAGAATGGACCTCGTGGCTGACACTGCTGAGGGCAAAGCCCGCAAGACCAAGTACGTCGACAACGGCTGGCCGACGACGGACCCCGACGACCACGCGGTCAGTGAACTGGTGACCGATCGCACGGGTGCGTTGTCCCCCTTCGGCGAGCTGGTGTTTCCGCTGCCCTCCACCGATCTGCCCTACCTGCACCCGGTCACCGTCGTCAATCGGTAGGTCGCCAGATGGCCAGGGCCTCTGAGGCCTCCCAAGCCTCGGCGAACTGGGCGTCGAATGAGCCCGGCTCGGGCGCGCTGTCACATCTGGATGACCACGGCGCTGCGCACATGGTCGACGTCAGCGAGAAGGTGGCCACCAAGCGGACCGCGGTCGCCGCGGGCGTCCTGCGCACCTCGGCGCACGTGGTGGCGCTGATCTCGACCGGCGGCCTGCCCAAGGGCGATGCGCTGGCCACCGCCCGGGTGGCCGGCATCCAGGCCGCCAAGCGCACCAGCGACCTCGTCCCGCTGTGTCATCAGCTCGCCCTCACGGGGGTCGACATCGACTTCACGGTCGGCGAGTCTGAGATCGAGATCAACGCAACGGTGCGAAGCACCGACCGCACGGGGGTGGAGATGGAAGCGCTCACGGCCGTCAGCGTCGCGGGCCTGACGCTCTACGACATGATCAAGGCGGTGGACCCGGCCGCACGGATCGACGACATTCGAGTGCTGCGCAAGGAAGGCGGCAAAACCGGAAGGTGGGCGCGCCCATGAGCACCCGTTCAGCCCGCGTCATCATCGCCTCGACCCGCGCGTCGTCGGGAGTGTACGACGACCGATGCGGCCCGATCATCGCCGAATGGCTGGCCGAGCGGGGCTTTTCGGCCGCGCAGCCCGAAGTCGTGGCCGACGGGCCGCCGGTCGGCGACGCACTGCGCACGGCGATCGACGCCGAGGTCGACGTCATCATCACCTCCGGTGGCACCGGCATCTCACCCAGCGACAGCACACCGGACCAGACCGTGGCCGTCGTCGACTACCTGATCCCGGGCCTGGCCGAAGTGATCCGCCAGTCGGGCCTGCCCAAGGTGCCGACGTCGGTGCTGTCGCGCGGCGTGTGCGGCGTGGCCGGTCAGACCCTGATCGTCAACCTGCCGGGTTCGCCCGGCGGCGTGCGCGACGGCCTGGGCGTGCTCGCCGATGTGCTCGATCACGCGCTCGACCAACTCGCCGGTAAAGATCACCAGCGATGACGCTCGTCGTGCGCGCTGCCATGACCGAGCACCCGATTTCGCTGGCCGAGCACGAAGAGTTGGTGGGGCATCAATCCGCCGGCGCCATCGTCGGGTTCGTCGGCGTGATCCGCGACCACGACGGCGGACGGCGGGTGGTGCGACTCGAGTACTCAGCGCACCCGTCGGCCGATCAGGTCATCGCCGACGTGGTGGCCGACGTGGCCGGGCAATCCAGCGGGGTGCGTGCCGTGGCCGCCAGCCACCGGATCGGCGCGCTGCGC
>NZ_LZKV01000236.1:0-11200 GCF_001672995.1 Mycobacterium sp. 1482292.6
CGAGGCGGTCCAGTCCGGCCAGTGCTCGACGTCGGTGAAGACGTCCCAGACGAGTCGGGGCGGTGCGTCGATCTCGACGCTGTCTTCGGTAAACATGTACCAAATGGTACATCCTTGGCGCGCGATACTGGAGAACGGAATGGAACCGACGGTGCGCCGGGGGGCGCTTGCGACACGCAAACACAAGTTGTTGTGTTGCCGTCGCTTGTCGCACCCCAGGGGTAGTGTCTGGAGCCTGAGATTCATCCGGCAAAACGGCGTGTGAAGTGGGGTTCTGGTGTCCGAAAACATGAAGCTGATCGACCGCGTTTCGGCGATCAACTGGAACCGGCTGCAAGACGACAAGGACGCCGAGGTCTGGGACCGGCTGACCGGCAACTTCTGGCTGCCGGAGAAGGTGCCGGTGTCCAACGACCTGCCGTCATGGGGCACCCTGACCGCCCACGAGAAGCAGATGACCATGCGCGTGTTCACCGGCCTGACCCTGTTGGACACCATCCAGGGCACGGTCGGGGCGGTCAGCCTCATCCCCGACGCGCTGACCCCGCACGAGGAAGCGGTGTACACCAACATCGCGTTCATGGAGTCGGTGCACGCCCGCAGCTACAGCAACATCTTCTCCACGCTGTGCTCGACCGCCGAGATCGACGACGCCTTCCGCTGGTCGGAGGAGAACCCCAACCTGCAGCGCAAGGCCGAGATCGTCATGCAGTACTACAAGGGCGACGAGCCGCTCAAGCGCAAGGTCGCCTCCACGCTGCTGGAGAGCTTCCTGTTCTACTCCGGCTTCTACCTACCGATGTACTGGTCGAGCAGGGCCAAGCTGACCAACACCGCCGACATGATCCGGCTGATCATCCGCGACGAGGCCGTGCACGGCTATTACATCGGCTATAAGTTCCAGCGCGGCCTGGCCCTGGTGGACGACGCGCGCAAGCAGGAGCTCAAGGACTACACCTACGAGTTGCTCTTCGAGCTCTACGACAACGAGGTGGAGTACACCCAGGACCTCTACGACGAGGTCGGGCTGACCGAGGACGTCAAGAAGTTCCTGCGCTACAACGCCAATAAGGCGCTGATGAACCTCGGCTACGAGGCGCTGTTCCCGCGCGACGAGACCGACGTCAACCCGGCGATCCTGTCGGCGCTGTCACCCAACGCCGACGAGAACCACGACTTCTTCTCCGGCTCGGGCTCGTCCTACGTGATCGGCAAGGCCGTCGTCACCGAGGACGAGGACTGGGACTTCTAGCAACCGCAGCTCGCATAGCTGGTCCGTCTTGCACGGTCGGCCGGCCGGAGGCTTATTGGGTCCGCTCGGTACGGCCGAGCGGGAGTTTTTACAAACCCGGTTGTAATTAGATGCGGGAGCGATTACGCTGCCATCGACGAATCGGGACACGTCGCCAAACATCTGGGTCGCCTATAGGGGGAAGTTTGGGAATTATGTTGTTCCGCGTAGCTACCGTCACCGCAAAGATCGTCACTGCCGCCTTATGACCGTCGCGTTGCTGACCCAGCATCTGTACGAGTTTGCCGTCGAATTGCGCCGATTGGCCTACACCATGCCCGGTGGGTATGAAGACCCGCTGATCCAGCTGAGCGAGCGGATGGTCCACTGCGCCACCGAGCAGAGCTCGGAAGGTGTTGGCTGACTCGGCCGATCACTGTCGCCTCGTTAAGCAGTTGCTAGCGACTGGCAAACGCGGATTGGGTTTCCCGCGATCTGCTTTCTCACGATTGTGGATACCAGCCGATTATTGACTCGACCGCTAATAAGCCCGAAGCGGAAAATACCCGTACCCGACTTACCGCGGGCCTCCGACGTTGCTTTGTAGCCCGCACTGCTTGGCTTCCCGCGCGATCACTCGCATTAGCCGCCAGCGGCACGTCGGCTAGATCTGCAGTGGCGTTCTCATGCACGTTCCTCGACGCGAGGACGAGGGCCGGGACTGCTGGGCGGTTCGACCGCAGCGCTCGGTTTCCCGCGTGGCCCGCCCGGGTATCTGGCACGCGAAATCGTTTCTGGACGGGAGAGCCACGTGACCACCGCCGAACAGCCGCCGCCAGAGGGCGACGAACAACCGCCCCAAGCCACCGACGACGAAGAGGGCTCCGACGTGGAGTCCACGGAGCCCTCATCCACGGGAAGTGACGCTCCAACCGCCGGCGAATGAGGCGCCGGCCAGCCGACATGAGCCCGCGGCCCGACGGCTATGCGCTCTGCCGGTGCTGCTGGCGGGTCTGGTTAACGAGATTGATGCCGACAGCTGCGCCGCCCAATATTGCTGCGGGAAGGGCGATTTCGAGCTGTCCTGTCGTCGCGCCGATCGTGGCCAGCAGTCCCAGGCCCCCGGCAATCATGTTGAGGTTTCCGGCCACCCTGTTTGTCCGCTGGTGCTGATAGGCGCCGATCGCGATCTCGCCGACCCCGAGTATCCCGGAGACGATGAGCGGCGCGCCCGTCGCGGTCATTGCGGTGGCGATTACATCGAGTTGCACTTGTCTCCCAGACGATTACGACTGAACCATCAATTGCTCGTACAAGTCCTGCATACCCAATCGTCGCGTCGCTCCAAAGGCCATCGCCCCTCCGGGCCGCGCAGTTTCGCATATCGGCCTTCGCAGGGACGCCATGATTCGTTTCGTGACTGCCGCTGTGGATCCGTCCGCCGCGCGCTTTTTGGTAGCGGACATGTTCGGGTAATGAACGGCGTATGAATTGTGCGCGCGCCGCTTTTCACCCGCTGGCGCGGGTGACACGACAGCCCTGACACTGGTGGGGTGACGAATACCGCCGCCTCTGCCACCGCCAACTTCTGCCGTTCGGTACTTCGCTGGCTGCGCGCCGGCTACCCCGAGGGCGTCCCCGGGCCCGACCGGGTGCCGCTGTTGGCGCTGCTGCGCAGCACCCCGCTGACCGAGGAGCAGATCGCCGAGGTGGTGCGCAACATCACCGCGGACGGATCCCCGGCGATCGCCGACGGCGTGATCGAGCGCGACGAGATCGCCCATTTCATCTCCGACATGACGCACTACGACGCCGGGCCGGAAAACATCATCCGGGTGGCGTCCACCCTGGCGGCCGTCGGGTGGCCGCTGGCCGGCATCGACGTCAGCGAAGTCATCCCCGGCGACGAATGGGGAGAGGCCGCCGAAATCGCCGCGCGCAGTGCTGCTTCCGAGAACGCGCCGGGCGTCGCGCTGTAGGGCCCGTCAGCTTCCTGATGCCCTACAGCTTTGAGATGTCGATGACGAAGCGGTAGCGCACGTCGCTGGCCAGGACGCGCTCGTAGGCTTCGTTGATGTAGTCGGGCTCGATCAGCTCGATTTCCGGCGTCACGTTGTGCTCGGCGCAGAAGTCCAGCATCTCCTGGGTTTCGGCGATGCCGCCGATGTTCGACCCGGACAGGCTGCGGCGCGCCAGCGCCAGCGAGAACGCGCCCACCTCCATGGGGTGCTCGGGAATGCCCAATTCAACGAGCGTGCCGTCGACGTCGAGCAGACTGAGATAGTCGTTGAGGTTCAGGTTCGCCGAGACGGTGTTCAGGATCAGGTCGAAGCTGTTGCGCAGCTCCTTGAAGGTCTCGCGCTCGGCGGTGGCGTAGTAGTGCTTGGCGCCGAGTCGCAGACCGTCTTCCATCTTCTTCAGCGATTGCGACAGGACCGTCACCTCGGCGCCCATCGCCGCCCCGAGCTTGACGCCCATGTGGCCCAGCCCGCCCAGGCCGATGATCGCCAGGCGAGTGTCCGGGCCGGCCTTCCAGTGCCGCAGCGGCGAGAACAGCGTGATGCCCGCGCACAGCAGCGGCGCCGCCTTGTCCAACGGCAGCGAATCGGGGATGTGCAGGACGAAGTTCTCGTTGACGACGATCGCCTGGCTGTAGCCGCCCTGGGTGATCGTGCCGTCCTTGTCGGTGGCGTTGTAGGTGAAGATCGTGCCCCGGCTGCAGTACTGCTCCAGGCCGGCCTGACAACTGCGGCACTGACCGCAGGAGTTCACCATGCAGCCCACCCCGACGTGGTCGCCCACCTTGTGCTTGGTGACCGCGGAGCCCACCGCGGTCACGACGCCGGCGATCTCGTGGCCGACGACCAGCGGGTAACTCGGTGTTCCCCATTCGCCTTTGGCCGTGTGGATGTCGGAGTGGCAGATTCCGGCGAACTTGATGTCGATCGCCACGTCGTGCGGACCCGGCTCGCGCCGCTCGATGGTTGTCTTGGTCAACGGTGCCGTCGGCGAGGTGGCCGCGTACGCCGAAACTGTGCTCATGAAAAGTCCCTCTTCGATTCGATACGTCTTCAAGAAGTTTAGCTAGGGTAAAAGTTCTTCCGCCATCCGAGGCGGCGAATATCACCTTATGGCGACGAGTGCGTACCGGCCGGTCGTGGTCAGTTGATCGGGGCGTTCACCAGGCGCAGGTCGTCGACGATGCCGCGGGCCGCGATCAGGCCCTCGCCGGTTTGCCAGATCTCGTCGTTGACGACGTAGACCCGGTTGTCGTGGTTGGCCGACAGCTTGCGCCACGGGTTGCTGTCCAGGATCGTCGCGGCCCGATCGGCGGCGGCCGGGGTGGCGCAGGACAGGTACACCACGTCGGCGTCGGCGATCGAGAGATCCGGATTCTTCGCCAGGTCCGCGTCGGAGGCGCCGATCTCGATGTAGGGCTTGTCGGTGAACCGCTGCGAGGCGGGCCGGTCGACGCCGACCGCGCCGAGCACGCTGGCCGAGAAGTTGTTGGCGCCGTAGACCCGGATGGTGCCGGCCGTCAGCTGCACGATCGACGCCTGATAGTGGGAGGCGTCGTGCCGCGCGCCGACGTCGGTCGCCCGCTGCGAGAAGCCGGTGACCAGCCCGTCCGCCGCGGCGCCGCGGCCGGTGGCGGCTCCGACGGCGCGCAGGTTGTCCTGCCAGGCCGCGCCCGGCGCGGCGGTGAACACCGTCGGCGCGATCGGGGCCAGCTGCGGATACAGCGTCGGGGTCAACGCTTGCGAGCCCAGGATCAGATCGGGGTGGGCGGCCGCGATCGCCTTCACGTCCGGGTGGGAGCGGCTGCCGACACCGGGCACGCCCTGCACCGCGCCGCCCAGATAGGCGGGCTGGCTCGGCGAGCCGTCCGGCAGGGCGGCGCCGACCACCCGCGATTGCAGGCCCAGCGCGCACAGCGTGTCGAGCTGGTCGCCGGAGAGCACCACGATGCGCTGGGGATCGGCAGGCACCTGCACGATGTCCGGGGCGACGCCCGCCGCGTTGTGCGCCTGCCGCTTGGCCGGGCCCGGGTCGGCCTCGGCGGGATCGCGTGCGCATGACTCGTCGGGCCGGCGGTCGTTTCCGAGCACGCCGGCGCCGGCGATCTGGGTGGTGGGCGTGACGAGCGAATGGGTCGGCTGCCCGGCGGGCTGGTCGGATCCGCAGCCGCCGCAGGCCAGGATGACCGCCGCCGTCGCCGCGGTCAGCCGGGCGGGTCTGATCACGCCGAACAACACGCGTCAGACGCTAACATCCGGCCAGCTCGGCGCGGCCGCGCCGACGGGCGGGCCGCGCCGGTGAGCCGTTTACGACAGTTTGTAGGACCAGCCCTGACGTCGTCATGATCGACGGCTAAGATTCGTCTCAATACCGATTTTTGGGCCAGTGTCCGATCTGGATGTTTGGAGAAGCTGTTGACAGCCGAAGCGCCCCCTTTGGGACAACTCGAGGCCGTTCGTCCGTATCCGGACCGGATGGGCCCCAAAGGGAACCTCGTCTACAAACTGATCACGACGACCGATCACAAGTTGATCGGCATCATGTACACGGTCACCTGCTTCGCCTTCTTCTTCATAGGCGGGCTGATGGCGTTGCTGATGCGCACCGAGCTGGCCGCTCCCGGGCTGCAGTTCCTGTCGAATGAGCAGTTCAACCAGCTGTTCACCATGCACGGCACGATCATGCTGCTGCTCTATGCCACCCCGGTGGTGTTCGGTTTCGCCAACCTGGTGCTGCCGCTGCAGATCGGTGCGCCCGACGTGGCCTTTCCGCGGCTGAACGCCTTCTCGTACTGGCTGTTCCTGTTCGGCGGGCTGATCGCGGCGTCCGGCTTCATCGTCCCGGGCGGCGCCGCCGACTTCGGCTGGACCGCCTACACGCCGCTGTCCGACGCCGTGCACTCACCCGGCGCCGGGGGAGACCTGTGGATCACCGGCCTGATCGTCGCCGGTCTGGGCACCATCCTGGGTGCGGTCAACATGATCACCACCGTGGTGTGCATGCGCGCGCCCGGCATGACGATGTTCCGGATGCCGATCTTCACCTGGAACATCCTGGTGACCTCGATCCTGATCCTGATCGCCTTCCCGATCCTGACCGCGGCGCTGTTCGGGCTGGCCGCCGACCGACATCTGGGCGCCCACGTCTATGACGCCGCCAACGGCGGAGTCTTGTTGTGGCAACACCTGTTCTGGTTCTTCGGGCATCCCGAGGTGTACATCATCGCGTTGCCGTTCTTCGGCATCGTCACCGAGATCATCCCGGTGTTCTCGCGCAAGCCGGTGTTCGGTTACACCACGCTGGTGTACGCCACCCTGTCGATCGCCGCCCTGTCGGTCGCGGTGTGGGCGCACCACATGTTCGCCACCGGAGCCGTTCTGCTGCCGTTCTTTTCATTCATGACGTATCTGATCGCGGTGCCGACGGGGATCAAGTTCTTCAACTGGATCGGCACGATGTGGAAGGGGCAGATCACCTTCGAGACGCCGATGCTGTTCTCGGTCGGCTTCCTCATCACCTTCCTGCTGGGTGGTCTGACCGGCGTGATGCTGGCCAGCCCGCCGCTGGACTTCCACGTCACCGACAGCTATTTCGTGGTCGCGCACTTCCACTACGTGCTGTTCGGCACCATCGTGTTCGCCACCTACGCCGGCATCTACTTCTGGTTCCCGAAGATGACCGGCCGGCTGCTCGACGAGCGGCTGGGCAAGTTGCACTTCTGGCTGACCTTCATCGGGTTCCACACCACGTTCCTGGTGCAGCACTGGCTGGGTGACCTGGGCATGCCACGCCGCTACGCGGACTACCTGCCCAGCGACGGCTTCCAGCCCTACAACGTCGCCTCAACGGTCGGCGCCTTCATCCTGGGCGCGTCGATGTTCCCGTTCGTCTGGAACGTCTTCAAGAGCTGGCGTTACGGCGAGGTCGTCACGGTCGACGACCCGTGGGGCTACGGCAACTCCCTGGAATGGGCGACCAGCTGCCCGCCGCCGCGGCACAACTTCACCGAGCTGCCTCGAATCCGTTCGGAGCGACCGGCATTCGAGTTGCACTACCCGCACATGGTGGAGCGGCTGCGCGCCGAGGCCCATGTGGGCCGTCATGCCACGGCTCTCGAATCACCGAAGGGCTTCGGCCCACGAACCGAACCCGATCGCTCAACTCCTGAGCAGTAGCGGCGGCTGTCCGGAGTGAACGCACCACCCAACAAGGTGTCGGTGCTGATCACCGTCACCGGCGTGGACCAACCGGGCGTGACGGCGACCCTGTTCGAGGCGCTGTCGCGGCATGGGGTCGAGTTGCTCAACGTCGAACAGGTGGTGATCCGGCACCGCCTGACGCTGGGCGTGCTGGTGTGCTGCCCGGCCGAGGTCGCCGACGGCGCGCAGTTGCGCGAGGACGTTGAAACGGCCATCCGCAGCGTGGGGCTCGATGTGACCATCGAGCGCAGCGACGACGTGCCGATCATGCGGGAGCCCTCCAGCCACACCATCTTCGTGCTCGGCCGGCCCATCACCGCCAGTGCGTTCGGCGCGGTGGCCCGTGAGGTGGCCGCCCTCGGCGTCAACATCGACCTGATCCGCGGTGTCTCCGACTATCCGGTGATCGGCCTGGAACTGCGGGTGTCGGTGCCGCCGGGCGCGGACGCCGCGCTGCGGACCGCCCTGAACCGGGTGTCCAGCGAGGAACAGGTCGACGTGGCCGTCGAGGACTACAGCCTGGAACGACGGGCCAAGCGGCTCATCGTGTTCGACGTCGACTCGACGCTGGTGCAGGGCGAGGTGATCGAGATGCTGGCGGCCCGGGCTGGCGCCGAGGGCAAGGTCGCCGCGATCACCGACGCCGCGATGCGCGGCGAGCTGGACTTCGCGCAGTCGCTCGAGCAGCGGGTGGCGACCCTGGCGGGGCTGCCCGCCAGCGTGATCGACGAGGTCGCCGACCAGCTGGAACTGATGCCCGGCGCCCGGACCACGCTGCGCACCTTGCGCCGGCTGGGCTATCACTGCGGCGTGGTCTCCGGGGGATTCCGGCGCATCATCGAGCCGCTGGCACACGAGCTGATGCTGGACTACGTCGCGGCCAACGAGCTCGAGATCGTCGATGGCAAACTCACCGGCCGGGTGGTCGGCCCCATCGTCGACCGGGCCGGAAAGGCCACGGCCCTAAGGGATTTCGCGCACCAGGCCGGGGTGCCGATGGCGCAGACCGTCGCTGTGGGCGACGGCGCCAACGACATCGACATGCTGGCCGCCGCCGGGATGGGCATCGCGTTCAACGCCAAGCCCGCGCTGCGTGAGGTCGCGGATGCGTCGCTGAGTCACCCCTACCTGGACACCGTGCTGTTCCTGTTGGGTGTGACCCGCGGCGAAATCGAGGCCGCCGACGCGATCGACGGCGAGGTCCGGCGGGTGGAAATCCCGCCGGGCCCCTAGCGACCCGGCAGCTATTCGGGCGCCGCGGTACGGCACGATGGTCGGGTGCCCGAAAACGGAAGCCGGAGGTGATTCCCGAGGAGTCGAGAGACTCCGAGCGTCGAGCCGACCAGACGGTGGAGGAAGCCGACCCCGATCTGCTGCTCGATTTCAGGCAGGTATCGCTGAAGCGTGGCGGCAACGTCTTGGTCGGGCCGCTGGACTGGGCGGTCGAACTCGACGAACGCTGGGTGATCGTCGGGCCCAACGGGGCGGGCAAGACCTCGCTGCTGCGGATCGCGGCGGCGGCCGAACATCCCTCGTCCGGCGTCGCTTTCGTGCTCGGCGAGCGGCTGGGCCGGGTCGACGTGACCGAGTTGCGGTCCCGGATCGGGCTGAGCTCCTCCGCCCTGGCCCAGCGCATCCCCACCGACGAGGTGGTGCGCGATCTCGTCGTCTCGGCCGGTTACGCGGTGCTGGGCAGGTGGCGAGAGCGCTACGAGGACGTCGACTACCAACGCGCGATCGACATGCTGGAAAGCCTGGGCGCCGAGCACCTGGCGGACCGCACCTACGGAACGTTGTCTGAGGGCGAGCGCAAGCGGGTGTTGATCGCGCGTGCGCTGATGACCGACCCCGAGCTGCTGCTGCTCGACGAGCCCGCCGCCGGCCTGGACCTGGGCGGCCGCGAGGAGCTGGTCGCCCGGCTGGCCGACCTGGCCGGCGACCCCGACGCGCCCGCGCTGGTGCTGGTCACCCACCACGTCGAGGAGATACCGCCCGGGTTCAGTCACTGCATGCTGCTCTCGGAAGCCGAGGTGGTCGCCGCGGGCCTGCTGACCGACGTGCTGACCGCCGAGAATCTGTCCACCGCGTTCGGCCAGGCGATCGCCCTCGACGTCGTCGACGGGCGCTATTTCGCCCGGCGAGTCCGCACCCGCGCAGCCCACCGGAGGCCGCTATGACGTCACCCGACGAAGCCCCGCTGGTCGCCCGGCCGGCCGCCACCGTGATGCTGGTGCGCGACGAACCGGCGGGCTCCCAAACCGGGCTAGCGGTTTTCCTCATGCGCAGGCACGCGAAAATGGAATTCGCCGCGGGGACGATGGTGTTCCCCGGCGGCGGTGTGGACGAACGCGACCGCAACGCCGATATCGCGTGGGCCGGCCCGCCGCCGCAGTGGTGGGCCCAGCGCTTCGGCATCGAACCCGACCTGGCCGAGGCACTGGTCTGCGCCGCGGCCCGCGAGACGTTCGAGGAGTCGGGGGTGCTGTTTGCCGGGCCGGCGGGCCAGGCCGTTTCGGCGCCGAACAGCATCGTCGACGACGCCTCGGTCTACGGCCAGGCCCGCCGCGCGCTGGCCGACGGCACGTTGTCCTTCGCGGACTTCCTGCGCCGGGAGAACCTGGAGCTGCGCTCGGATCTGTTGCGGCCGTGGGCCAACTGGGTCACGCCGGAGGCCGAGCGCACCCGCCGCTACGACACCTACTTCTTCGTGGGCGCCCTGCCGCGGGGGCAGCGCGCCGACGGCGACAACACCGAATCCGATCGGGCGGGCTGGACGACGCCGGAGGCCGCGATCGACGACTTCACGGCCGGCCGCAGCTTCTTGCTGCCCCCGACCTGGACGCAGCTGGACTCGCTGGCGGGCCGGACCGTTGCGGAGGTGCTGGCCGTCGAGCGCCAGATCGTGCCCGTGCAGCCGCACCTGGAGATCCAGGGCGACAACTGGGTGTTCGAGTTCTTCGACTCCGACCGCTACCACCAGGCGCGGGAAGCGGGTGGCCTGGGATGGCGGCATTGAGCGAGTTCGTCAGCGTGGTGGTCTCCGACGGCTCCCAAGACGCCGGGCTGGCCATGTTGCTGCTGTCGCGGCCCCCGACGAACGCGATGACCCGCCAGGTGTATCGGGAGGTCATCGCGGCCGCCGAGGAACTGGGGCGGCGCGACGACGTCGCCGTGGTGATCCTGTTCGGCGGCCACGAGATCTTCTCCGCCGGCGACGACATGCCCGAGCTGCGGACGCTGCGGGGCGCCGAGGCCGACAGCGTGGCGCGGGTGCGCCAAGAGGCGATCGACGCCGTGGCGGCGATCCCCAAGCCGACGGTGGCCGCGATCACCGGATACGCGCTGGGCGCCGGCCTCACGCTGGCCCTGGCCGCCGACTGGCGGATCAGCGGGGACAACGTGAAGTTCGGCGCTACCGAAATCCTGGCCGGCCTGGTGCCCGGCGGCGATGCGATGACCCGCCTGACCCGGGCGGCCGGCGCGAGCAAGGCCAAGGAGCTGGTGTTCAGCGGCCGGTTTTTCGATGCCGAAGAGGCGCTGGCGCTGGGCCTCATCGACGAAATGGTGGCCCCCGACGACGTCTATGACGCCGCCGCGGGGTGGGCGCGCCGTTTTCTCGACGGGCCGCGGCACGCGCTGGCCGCCGCCAAGGCCGGGATCAACGACGTCTTCGACCTGGGGCTGGCCGAGCGGCTCGCCGCCGAACGCCGCCGCTACGTCGAGGTGTTCTCCGCTGGTCAGGGCGGTGGCG